>JAOZUP010000139.1 GCA_029938595.1 Thermoanaerobaculales bacterium
TGCAGGATGATCACTCGGTCTAGTTGAATGCCAAACTTCAGGGACGGCGGGCGGGATTTACATCGGGTAGATGCCTTCGTCGCGGGTTGGTGGGGCGGCACCAATTCCGCCACCACCGTCGTCGCCCATCTCTTCCTCGAGGGCATCGCCGAGATCTTCTTCGACCTGCTCCGGATCCTCACCGGCCTCGAGCCGGCGGATCATCTCCTCCATCGCCGGGGTCACGGGCTCGCCGGCGATCTCGGTCATGCGACGAACCGCAGCCGCCATGGCCCGAGGGTCATTTTCATCCATATTCTCGAGCTCGCCGGCAAAGCGCATCATCTCCCGTTCGACACGCGGATCATCGAAATCGGCGCCGTCGTCACCGGCACCGGCCGCTGATTTCGAGGATGCGGCCACACCGAAGCGCGAAGGCACGCGATGAAGATCGGTCGCGCCGCACTTGGGGCAGGCTGGAACCTTTTCCGTCGCTACCTTGAACGAGTGAAAGCTGAAAATCCGGTTGCACGGCTCACAGAGAAACTCGTAAATAGGGATTACGTCCCCCCTTCTTCGCCAACCGCACCCCAGTGATCGACCCGGTAGTTGTCGAGCCCGGCCTCGATCAGATACTTGGGGTCAACGCGCATCGCGAGTTCGACAGACTCATCGTCAAACCGTCGCGCCAGCTGATGGGGCAGGGACACCGCCCGCCGTACCAACTCTGCCTCCTCCAGCGGTACACGGAGGATGGCAACATCGGGGGCCGACAGCAGAATCGTGCGAATGGCGGACTTGAGATCCGCGATGGCCTCACCGGTCACCGCCGAAACGGCCACCGACCGCAAACGGCGCGCATCGGCGCCGGTGTAACCCGCTCCCAGGAGATCGATCTTGTTGCGCACCACCAGCGTACGCTCGCGCTCTACTCCGAGACCGTCGAGCACCTCCCGCCCGACTCGCAGATGCTCTTCCGAGCACGGGTGAGACGCGTCAACTACGTGCAGAACGAGGTCAGCAACCGTTGCTTCCTCCAGAGTGGAACGAAACGGCGCCACCAGATCGTGCGGCAACTTGCGAATAAAACCCACCGTGTCGGTGAGGACGGCGGTCAGATCCTCACCCAACGCCACCCGACGGGCCCGTGGATCGAGGGTGGCAAAGAGCTTGTCCTCGACCAGCACCTCCGCCCTGGTGAGGCGGCGGAACAGCGATGATTTGCCGGCGTTGGTGTAACCGACGATGGCCACGGTCGGGAGATCGCCCCGCCGGTCACGGCGCACCCGCCGGTCGCGCTCGATCACGGCCAGCTTGCCCCGAAGCTGCGCCATGCGCCGATTGATGAGACGCCGGTCGATTTCGAGCTGTGTCTCACCCACACCCCGGGTGCCGATGCCACCCGCCTGCCGTGAAAGATGGCGCCATCTCCGGGTCAGCCGGGGCAGCAAGTAGCTGAGCTGAGCCAACTCAACCTGGGTCTGCGTTTCTCGACTCCGCGCATTCTGCGCAAAGATGTCGAGGATGATCGCGGCGCGGTCGAGGACCTTGACCGAACCTGGAACCTCGCGCTCGATGTTCCGGACCTGCGAGGCGGTGAGGTCTTCGTCGAACACCAGGGAATCCACTCCTTGATCCTCGCACTGCTCGGCCAACCGGCGCAGGAACCCTCGTCCTACGAGCGTCGCGGGCTCTGGTTTCTGACGCTCCTGCACGCCGCGGCCGACAACCTCGGCGCCCGCAGTATCAACCAGTCGCTCGAGCTCGTCGAGATGTTCCTCGACCACAGGACGCGGCAGGCCGGGCAGAATCAGCCCGGCGAGAAACGCTCGTTCGCGCCGGCCATGCTCAAATTCGTACATGGGCGTCATTGGCTACGGGAGATCCTCCTGGTGCAGGTGGGGAAGCACCTTTTCGAAGGCCTCGAGCGTCTCCTCAACATCCTTTGCCCTATGAGTGCTGGAAAGAAACGCAGCTCGCCCGGGCTCCCACGGAAGGAGGACGTGTTCGCCCCGCAGAGAGACGGCCAAGCGCCGGTACGCGGCGCCGTCCGAGGACTCCAGGGTCTTGCGGTCCATCACCGGGTTGTCGGACAGGTAGAGGGCGAAGACCGAACCAACCCGATTGATGACCATCGGCCGCGAAAACCTCTCTGCCAACCCGAGCAGACCTTGGACGAGCTGTTCGGTACGTTTTTCGAGGTGTTCGTAGACCGAGTCATTCTTGAGAATGGAGAGGATAGCCTCTGCCGCCGCCAGGGAAACGGGATACGGCGTCGGCATCGGATCATATCCATCGACCGGTTCCTGGCGGTCTCGGAATGCTGCCACACCGATCGGGAATCCGCCACCCAGGGCGGCGCCGTACACCGCCGCATTCGGTATGATCCCGGCGCACGCGGCGGCGCCGCCCCGGTGCACGCGAAAGCCAGAGACCCGTTCATCGAGAATCACCAACACTTCATTTTCGTGGCACGCATCGACAATCTCTTCGAGCGCACCGTCCGGCGGTGGAACAACCCCGAACCGACCCATCAGTGGGTCGAGGATAAGGGCGGCAACCTTGGTGCTGCCGCTCGTTACTGCCGCGATGATCTTCGCCACATCCCATCCGGGAACCTCGCGGATCGGGTTCGTCGGATCGATCGCAAGATCGGCCGGCACGCCCACTCGCAGCGGGGCGCCACCGTCCAGCACCAGGAAGCGACTCTTGCCCGTTGTCAGGCTCGCCCAGCGAAGCACATGACGAAATGCTTCGTCCTGGCTACGGCAGAACCGCCAGCTGTCAACCCAGGGCAGGAAGTGCCCCAGCTTCTCGGCCAGCTCCACCTCCAGCTCCACATGAAAACCTTCCGGAATACCGGCCGCCAGCACCTTGCGCACGGCATCGAGAACGAACGGATTGGCAAATCCAACCATAGCGGAACCGCAGGCGCCGATATAGTCGATGTATCCGACATTGTCGATATCGAAGACCCTCGCCCCGTCGGCTTTCTTGGCCAATAGAACGCGGTCGGCATCCGAGCGCAGAAAGGGCACCGCGGCCGCCCTCTCCATCAGTTCATCGTGTCGTCGACCCATCCCAGTCAGTCGTCCTTATCATCGTGTTCGCCGTCTCCCCAGAAGAAGAAATTCCGGCACCTGGAAGAGCAGAAGGAGCGTCCGAAATCGAGCTTGGCACAGTACCCACAGAGACGGTTCCCGCAAATCGCGCATGCCTTCATCTCACTCTCCGGCACCCGAATGCCGCATTGCGGGCAAGGCTCCAACTCTTCTTCGGCGGTTTCGATCACCATCGGAGCGAGTATATCGCCAACCCTGCGGAGTCGGAACCTTTTTGGTTCCGGCTCCGCCGATGGGAGCCATCAGCTCTATCAGCTATCAGCTATCAGCTATCAGCTATCAGCTATCAGCTCAGCTATCAGCTATCAGCTCAGCTATCAGCTATCAAAAGGAATCGTTCCGAGCCCTTGCTTTGCCAAGGGTCGTTCCGAAGGTCGATCCTGATCCTTGCGATGAGCTGATCGCTGATCGCTGAAGGCTGACAGCTATGTGCTGACGACTTGAGGCTGCAGGCTGTGGACTCCGCCGCAGACTGGAGTTATAGTTCTCGATCGGGCGGTGTAGCTCAGGGGTAGAGCAGGGGTCTCATAAGCCCTGTGTCGGTGGTTCAAGTCCACCCACCGCCACCAATTCCCGTCCGGGTTCTCTGGCGGAGAACCCGGACGGGAATTGGTCATTAGGAAGGTTTACCTCATCACAGGCTATTGCAGAGTCAGTGAAATCGCGGCCCCCCTGATGATCCCCGCCAACCGGTAGCCACCGTCATATCTCCATTTCAAGGGGCTCATGGCGAACGGTGTGATGAGCTAATCGCTAACAGCTAAAAGCTAAAAGCTATAAGATGGCACATGGACTTGGCCGAGTTTCCTGTTCACTTTCTGGCCACCTTCCCTGAGGTGGTCGGCCAACGGGTGCTCGTGGCCCTTTCCGGCGGTCCCGACTCAGTCGCGCTGCTCCACCTGCTCGGCCATCCCGACCTCGAATTGGAGCTGGAGGCCTTGCACGTCCATCACGGTACCCGAGGTGCGGAGGCCGACAGCGACGCGGCCTTCTGCGCCGAACTCTGTCTGGGGCTGAACATCCCTTTCCACCTGCGCCGAATCTCTGTTGGCCAGGCGATGCCGGCGGGCCGTGAAGGCACGTGGCGTGAGCTTCGATACCGGGCCCTTTTCAAACTCAGAGAGGAGCGGAACGCGACCGCTGTGGCCACCGGCCATCACCTCGATGATGTCGCCGAGGGCGTGCTGGTGCAGCTGATGCGTGGCGGCGGGCCCCGCGCCCTCTCGGGTGTCGCCACGACGGGCCCGGACGGATTGATCAGGCCCCTGCTGCGGTGGACCCGCCACGATATCCTCGAGCACCTCGGCCGGCTCGATGTCATCTGGCGAGAAGACAGCTCTAATTCAGATCTCCAGTTCCTGCGTAACCGAGTCCGCCACGAGGTCCTGCCGGGCCTCGAGGCCTTGAGCCCGTCGTTGCGCCGGCATCTCGTGCACCTGGCGGCGACCCTCGCTTCGGACGAAGCTTTTCTCGCCGAGGAGTTGGCCGCAAGGGCATCGTGGATTGATCCCTGGGAGCCTGACGGGGGAGTCACCATGACCGCAGTTCGAAGTCTCCCAGACTCTCTCCGCACCCGTTGGCTGCACTCCCAGGCGAGTCGAGTCGGGCTTGACCGGGTGACCAGACGCCAGACCGAGCTCTTCGAGGAACTTATCGCCACCGGTCAACCTCGCGCCGTGACGCTTGGCCGGCGATGGCGAATCCGGCTCGCCCGCGGTCGGTTGTGGCTGGAGCCGCCGCTCTCTCCGCAGCCTTACGCGTTCAAACTCGTCAATGACAAGACCATCGAACTCCCCCTGCCGGGATGGCGGGTCCGCTTCGGCCCTGCGGGGAAACCGCCGGACGGATTCCGGTGGTCGTACCGCCCACCTCCCGGGATCGAGTTGGAGGTGAGAACCGCTCGCCCGGAGGACCGGGTGGAGATCGATGACGCGAACGTTCGGGTCAACAGAATCCTCGCCCGCGCCATGCCGCGGCATCTCCGCCGGGCATGGCCCGTATTCTGCGAAGATGATAGAATTTATTGGATTCCAGGGGTGTGGCAGGACCCGGAAGCTTCGGACCGGAACGGCCCTGTTGTGGAGGTGACGCGCTCATGAGTAAACTGCGAGTGATCTACAGCGCCGACGACATCAGCGAACGATTGAGCGAGATCGCGTCAGCAATCGCTGAAGATTATGGTGATCGCGAGTTGGTGCTCGTTGGAATGCTCAAGGGTGCGGCATTTTTCCTTGCCGACCTTGCGCGATTGATGCCCCGGCCGGTGGATTACGAGTTTGTCAACGTCACCTCATCTCCCGGCGATCACGGTGAAACCGTGAACCTGACCTTTGCCACCCAGGTCGACGTTGCTGACCGCAACGTATTGATTCTGAAGGATGTATTCCACTCAGGTGTAACAGAAAATTATCTCATCACCCACCTCAGCCAGCAGAATCCCGCCTCCATCGAGGTGGTAGCGATGGTCGACAAACCGCAGCTGCGCAGCGTCAACCTGAACGCGAAGTACTCGGTTTTCGACGATGTCCCGGACGGATTCCTCGTCGGCTACGGACTCGGCCCGGGACACGGCGAGCACACGAATCGTCCGGACCTGTGCATTGTCGAGAAAGACTGAAACCGGCAGAACCGGGAACAATCCGGGTGGGAGGATACGTTCTCTCAAGGGCGCTGTCTTGAAGGCAGACGCCGGAGGATAAGCAAGAGTGAACCAGACCGTACGAACCGTTCTGATGTGGATCGTGATCCTGGTAGGAGTGCTGCTGATTCTGCAGGTTCTTCGAGGTTACAGTGCCACGAGCCGTGAGATTCCTTTTTCCGAGTTTCTTGACCGGGCTGACGACGGCCAGATTGAAATGGTACTGATCAAGGGCGAAGAGATCTTCATCGGCTCTTCGGGGGCCGGTGATGGCACGGCCGCCAGCCCGCGCTACGACCTTCATACCTACAATCCCGGCTATGACGATCTGATCCAAACCCTGCGCGAGCAGAAGGTCGAGATCAAGGTCGAAAAGCCCTCCGACGGACGCATGCTCACGGCGCTGTTGTCGTGGGCGCCCCTGCTAATCCTCGTCGGCCTGTGGTTCGTATTCTTTCGACAGATGCAGGCCGGTGGAACCAAGGCAATGTCGTTCGGCAAATCCAAGGCGAGGCTCCTCAACCCCGATGAAAAGAAGATGACCTTCGCCGACGTGGCCGGGGTCAACGAAGCCAAGGAGGAGCTCGAGGAGATCATCGAATTCCTCAAGGATCCCAAGAAGTTCCAGCGCCTCGGAGGCAAGATCCCGAAGGGCGTCCTCCTGATGGGTGCGCCGGGCACCGGCAAGACCCTGCTCGCCAAGGCGGTAGCGGGCGAGGCGGACGTGCCGTTCTATTCGATTTCGGGCTCTGACTTCGTGGAGATGTTCGTCGGCGTGGGGGCATCACGGGTGAGGGATCTCTTCGAGCAAGGCAAGAAGAACGCGCCCTGCATCATCTTCATCGACGAGATCGACGCCGTCGGCCGTCACCGTGGAGCGGGGCTCGGGGGCGGCCACGACGAACGAGAGCAGACACTCAACCAGCTCCTGGTCGAGATGGACGGATTCGAGTCAAACGCGGGTGTGATCCTCATCTCTGCGACCAATCGCCCCGACGTCCTCGACCCGGCCCTGCTCCGACCCGGCCGTTTCGACCGCCGCATCGTTGTCAACCATCCCGACGTCAGGGGCCGGGAGGGCATCTTCGTGGTCCACACCAAGGAGATTCCCCTGGCCTCGGATGTCGACCTGGCAGTCCTCGCTCGATCGACGCCGGGTTTCACGGGCGCCGATATCGCTAATCTGGTCAACGAGGCGGCCCTGCGCGCAGCGCGCTTCAACAAGATGAAGGTGGACATGGCGGACTTCGAGTTCGCCAAGGACAAGGTGATGATGGGCTCCGAGCGCCGGTCTCTCGTCATGTCCGAGGAAGAGAAACGCCTGACCGCATACCACGAAGCCGGTCATGCGCTGGTCGCCGTCCTGCTTCCCGAGGCCGATCCGCTGCACAAGGTGACGATCATCCCGCGCGGGCTGGCGCTCGGCCTCACCCAGCAGCTGCCGCTCGAGGACCGCTACACCTACCCGCGCACCTACCTCGAGGCCAATCTTCAGGTGCTCATGGGGGGGAGGTTGGCTGAAGAGCTGATCTTTGGCCCGGAACACATGACCACGGGCGCCGGAAACGACCTCGAACGCGCCACCGAGCTCGCCCGCAAGATGGTCTGCGAGTGGGGCATGAGCCCGGCGATGGGACCCCTCACCTTCGGTAAGCGCGAGGAGTCGATCTTCCTCGGCAAGGAGTTCGCCAGGCACCAGGACTACTCCGAGGCCACCGCGAATCAGATCGACGAGGAGATCCGTAAGTTCATAACCACTGCGTACAACGGGGCGAGCGTACTGCTCGAGCAGAATCAGCAAACTCTCGAGGCGATCGCCTTGGCTCTTCTCGAGGACGAGGTCCTCGATGGTGAACGGATATACGATCTTCTCGCCGAGCACTCGGACATCGATATCGAGGTCATTAAGCGTCAGAAACAGAGAGCCGACGAGGAGACGACGAAGACGACGGAATCGGCGTGACGGGAAGCCCGAAGAGAGAGTTGAGAGATAGGAATTAGGAATTGCAGGCACCGTCCGGTACACCACGTCGTAAGGCTCGGGCTTCTACTCAGGCCGAGCGTCTCGATCGGCTCTGGCCGCGGGCTCGTCCGGTCGTGATGGGCATCCTCAACTGCACACCCGATTCCTTCTCTGACGGCGGCCGCAACTATGTGTTTAATGACGCCGTGCGCCATGCCGGGGATCTGATCGAAGGCGGTGCGATGATTGTCGATGTCGGCGGAGAGTCCACCCGTCCCGGAGCGGCGCCGGTCGATGCAACCGAGGAGAAGAGACGAGTGATCCCCGTGATCACCGAGATTCGACGGCGGTGGCCGGAGTCGGTCATCTCGGTCGATACCTCGAAGGTGGAGGTGGCGGCAGAAGCTCTGGAAGCCGGCGCCGATCTCGTCAACGACGTCACCGCAGGCTCCGAGACCGGCATGCTCGAGTTAGTGGCCGAGTGCGGCGCCGGCATCGTGCTCATGCACATTCGGGGCGCGCCGCGCACCATGCAGGAGGACACGGCGTATACCAACGTTGTCGCCGAGGTCCACCAATACCTGCGACAGAGGGCGCGAGCCGCAGTCGAAGCTGGGATCCCTCCTCACCGGGTGTGGCTCGATCCGGGGATCGGGTTCGGAAAGGACGATGCCGGAAACCTCGCGTTGTTGGCATCACTGCCGGACCTCGGCGCCATCGGTCACCCGGTGCTGATTGGTCCGTCGAACAAGAGCTTCATCGGCCGGCTTACCGGCGCACCGGTCGATGTCCGGCTTCCCGGCACTCTCGCGGCGCTGATCCCGGCGATCAACCTTCCCCAGACCGTGGTCCGGGTTCACGACCCCACCGCAGCAGTACAGTTCCTCGAGATCGCGACTCGAATCGTTGGGAATACAGCATGAGCTGGCTGTTGGGACTGCTCCGAGAGATCACGCACCTCCAGGTCTCGATCGCCGACATTGCCGACATCGTGACTGTCGCTTTGCTCATCTACGCACTGCTGGTCCTTCTCCGGGGGACCCGGGCGATGCAGATGCTGTGGGGCATCGTCATCATTCTCGGGCTTTACCTCGCCGCTTCCGGACTCAAGCTGATCACCCTGTCAACCATCCTCTCGAAAACTCTGGTCTTCCTCCCCTTCGCCATCATCGTCCTCTTTCAGCAGGAGATCCGCAGGATGCTGACGGCGTTCGGCTCGACGGCGATCTTCCGCTGGGGCCGCCGGCCGGAGGAGGGGCCGGTGATCATCAACGAGCTCGCGCTGGCCGCACAGGCCCTGGCGTCAAAGCGTATCGGCTCTCTGATCGTCATTCAACGCCGGGACTCTCTCACCGCCTGGATCGACACCGGAATCCCGCTCGAGGCACGCTTCTCATACGATCTCATGCTCAACATATTCATCCCGGGAACACCGCTTCACGACGGGGCGGTGATCATCCGCGGAGGGCAGATCGTCGCCGCCTCGT
>JAOZUP010000547.1 GCA_029938595.1 Thermoanaerobaculales bacterium
AGCCAGGCCCACTGCCGCCTCGGCTGCCGCCACCGCGATCACGAAGAAGATGAAGACCTGGCCGTCGAGCGCCGCAGCCGCCGTGGCGTGGTCGGAGGCGAAACGGAAGGCGAAGGCCGCGAAAGCCAGGTTCGCCGAGTTGAGCATGATCTCCAGTGACAAGAAGATGGCGATCCCGTTACGTCGCAGGAGGACCCCAAGCGTACCGACGGCGAAGAGCACCGCTGACAGGGCCAGCACCCACGTGTAGGGAATGGGAACCGCCTCCACGGGAATCATTCCTCCTCTCCCTTGCCGAGATAGACGGCGCCGACGATCGCCGCCACCAGCAGCAGGGTGATGAACTCAAAAGCGAAGAGGTGGGTGCTCAGAAGGGCGCGTCCGATCGGGAAGGCGGTCCCGGTTTCGACGGCGCCCGGCAAGACCGCTCCCTGAAGGGGAAGGAGGAGCCCGGCGACCACCAGCATCATCCCACCGATGCCGGCGGCCACGAGGGCGCCGAGGAGGGCTTGCACCGGACGACCGCTGCCGAGAGCCTCGATTCTGCGGATTTTCAGGAGCATGATCACGAAAAGGAACAGAACCAGGACCGCACCCGAGTAGACGATGATTTGGATGGCGGCCAGGAAGTCCATCCCGAGGATGGCGAAGACCGCGGCCATCGCGAAGGACATGATAACCAGTGAGAGCACGTTTTTCGTTGGGTCCCTCGGCACCACGGTGAGCACCGCGAAGACCACCGCGATGGCCGCTGCTACGAGGAAGATGATGGTGACCACCACAACCCGCCTACATATATCCCAGAGCCATGGCGACCCCGACCCACAAGAAGTTCAACACCGCCAGCGGCACCATCACCTTCCACCCCAATGCCATGAGCTGGTCGTAACGGAAGCGGGGGAGGGTCCACCTCACCCACACAAAGAACCACAGCAGCGTGGCAACCTTGATCCCAAAGACGCCCATTGAGAGCAGAGCCCCCGCCCACCCCTCGAAGGGGATGTCGATCCACGGGAGGTTCCATCCGCCGAGGAAGAGCACGGTGACGAGCGATGCTGCCACGGTCATGTGAAGGTACTCGCTCATGTAAAAGGCCGCGAATCGGATCGACGAGTACTCGGTGTGGTATCCGGCGACCAGCTCGGCATCCGCTTCGGGGAGGTCGAAGGGGAGCCGGTTGGTTTCGGCGAAGACCGCTACCATGAATATGAGAGCGCCGATGGGCTGGGAAAAGACGTTCCAGTGGGGCAGAAATCCCATCCAAACGCCGCTTTGGGCATCGACGATCTGCTGCAATCGCAGGGTTCCGGAGCTCATCAGGACGCCGACAATCGCAATGATCATCGCAATCTCGTAGGAGATCGCCTGCGCTGAGGCCCTGACCCCTCCGAGGAGCGCATACTTGTTGTCGGATGACCAACCCGCGAGCAGAAGGGGATACACACCGAACGAAGCAATGGCGAAGACATAGAGGAGGCCGATGTTGAGGTCGGGCGCGACAATGAAGCCGTTGACCGCGTGCCCGAAGAGCTCGAGACCTGAGTCCTTACCAATCGGTATCGCGATGAAGGTGCTGAGGGCAACGATCACTGCGATAGCGGGCGCCAGTATGTAGAGCAGCGGTCTGACCCCGGCAGGGGTGATGACCTCCTTGGCCAGAAGCTTGACGACGTCCACAATCGGCTGAAACAGGCCGAGCGGGCCGACGCGATTGGGGCCGAGACGGTCCTGGATGAGGGCCGAACCGCGCCGCTCCACCCACACCATGATCGGGACAGTGGTCAACAACACCACCAGCCCGAAGGCGAGCTTGACGCCGATGACGATGAGGTCAACCCACACCGCGGGCCTCCTCGTGGACAGGCATTCCAGCCTCGGTCATGAGCCTGCCGAAGGTCATGCCGGCAAAGGCGCCAACCTCGGCGGCCATCTCGGCGAAGAGAACCCGTGGCGACATGATTCGCTGCTGCTCGTGGCCGAGTTGGCGGGCGAGGTTGTGGAGCACCTCCCACGGCGGACGAGCCTGCCCGGCCGGCGGCAGCGCCCGGCGCGCGAGCTGTACGATCCCGGTCGACGAGGTGTAGGTGCCCTCGGTCTCAGCCCAGGACGCCAGAGGAAGAACCAGCGAAGCGGCATCGGAGACCGGTGTCCGGCGGCGGGCCATGACGGCGGTCGGCCGCCCTGCAGCCGCCGCAGCTGCGGCCTCGGTCTCGAGCCACGGGTGAGCGTGCGCATCGAGGATGAGGAGGGGACCATCACCATCCCGGATGTACGACTCGAGGACCACGGCATCCACCGCGGCCAACCCGAGATGACTCGCGCCGGTGCTGTTGGGGTGGGCGTCGATACCGTCGATCCACTCGCCTCGACCGTTCTTGATCCGCCGTTGTCCCCCGGCGTCGACGGGTACCACGACCACCATTCCCGAACTTTCCAGGAGGTTTCGTTTAATAGAGTAGAGAGCCTCGTTGCTGAAGTTAGCGGAGGCCACGACGAGCGGTTTCGGTGAGGCCTGCAGGAGGGCCGCGAGGGTGGCCAGAGCCCCCTCCCAGGAGATCGCGCGTT
>JAOZUP010000140.1 GCA_029938595.1 Thermoanaerobaculales bacterium
CGGGCTCGATGCCGAGGCCGATCTCGGTGCCGGCGATCTTCGAGGTGTAGCCGGAAATAAAGTGGTAGACCGCGTGCTCGGGGTCGAGGCGGGCGATCGGGGGCAACACCCCCTGTGCATCGCAGGTCAGGAGGATGACATTCTTGGGGTGCGACTGGACCATGGCATCGGGAACCACGTTTGGGATGAAATCGAGCGGATAGGCGGCCCGGGTGTTCTCGGTGAAACGGTCGTCGTCGAGGTCGATCCGGCGCGAGGTCGGGTCCTGGACGACGTTCTCGAGGATTGTGCCGAAGCGGTGGGTGGTGGCGTAGATCTCGGGCTCGTGCTCGGCCGACAGGCGGATGACCTTGGCGTAGCAGCCGCCCTCGAAGTTGAAGACGCCGGTTGACGACCAGCCGTGCTCGTCGTCGCCGATCAGGCGGCGCTTGGGGTCTGCCGACAGGGTGGTCTTGCCGGTTCCGGAGAGGCCGAAGAAGAGGGCGACGTCGCCGTCCGGGCCGACATTGGCCGAGCAGTGCATGGCCAGCACCTCACGGAGCGGCAACAGATAGTTCATCACCGTGAACATGCTCTTCTTGATCTCACCGCCGTAGCTCGAGTTGCAGATCAGGGCCAGCCGCTCGGCGAAGTTGAGGATGATGGCGGTATCGGAGCGGGTGCCGTCGATTCTCGGGTCGACCTTGAACGACGGGGCCGCGATCACCGTGAAGTCCGGGACGTGGTCCTGGTAAGCCTCCTGCGTTTTGGGAAGGATGAACATGTTGCGGGCGAAGATCGAGTGCCAAGCATCCTCAGCGATCACTCGGATGGGCATCCGGTATTCGGGGTCGGCGCCGATAAAGCAGTCCTGGACGAAGAGCTCCTCGTCCTGGAGATACGCCTGCACCCGGGAGTAGAGGTTCGAGAACTTCTCGGGTGTGAAGGGACGGTTGTACTCGCCCCACCAGATCTTGTCCTCGGTCGACGGCTCGCGGACGACGTACTTGTCCTGGGCGGCACGAGCCGACCACTTGCCGGTGTTGACGACCAGCGGGCCGCCGTGGGCAACGAACCCCTCCTTACGGAATGTGGCCTCCTCGTAAAGAGCCGGCACGGGCAGGTTCCAAAACACGCGATCGAGGTGGACCAGGCCGTGATTCTTCAGCCCGTAGCGGCTCTTGAGATCCCCGGCCTGGTCGGTAGCGGGCGTCTTGAACTTCAGGTATTTGCTCATGTCCAGTCCCTCACCAGCTTGCGCTCACCGATGTAGAGCTCGTTGGGGGCGTTGGGGTCAAGCGCCCACTTGATGCGCTCGACGCCCTCGATGATTTCCTTGATCGAACCGCAGAAGCTGAGCCTGAGATGGCCTTCCTTGCCGAACTCGACCCCCGGGACGGTCACCACCTGCACCTTTTCGAGAAGGAACTCGGAAAGCCTGACCGAATCCTTGTCATAGTGGCTGAAGTCGGGGAAGGAGTAGAAGGTGCCGCCGGGCTCCTCGATGCGAACGCCGTCGAAGGAGCGCAGCTGCTCCATGAGGACGTTGCGGTTGTTCTCGAGCGTCGTGCGCAGGCTGTCCACCGATGACTGGACGCCGTTGATGGCGGCGGCGGCGGCGTGCTGGAGGACCGCCGACGGCCCCGAGGTCTCGTGGCCCTGGATGTTGGTCATGACCTCGATGAGCTTGGTATTGCCCACCGCCCAGCCGATACGGAAACCGGTCATGGCGTACTGCTTGGAGACGCCGTTGATGATGATCATCTTGGAGTTGTCGGTGCGGTCCTTGGCGTAGTCATAGGCGTTGACCCGCTTGCGGCCGTCGAAAATCAGGCGGTGGTAGATGTCGTCCATGATCAGCCACAGACCGCGCTTCTCGCACAGCTCGACCACGTCCTTGACGAAGGCCGCCGGGTAGACCGCGCCCGACGGGTTGTTGGGGCTGTTGAGGATCACCGCCTTGGTGTACGAGCCGATGACCTGCTCGATGTCTTGGATGCGCGGGATGAAGCTCCCGTCCTCGGGATGGACCGGCACCGGCAACGCGCCGACGAGCTTGACCATCTCCGGATAGGACACCCAGTAGGGAACCGGGAAGATGACCTCCTCTTGCGGGTCGAGGATGGCGTGCAGGGCCGACATGATCGCCTGCTTGGCGCCGCCCGAAGCCATCACGTTCTCGGGCGCCGGCCGCCAGCCGTAGAAGTCCTCGGTGTAGCGGATGATCGCCTGCTTGAGCGCAGGAATGCCGTCTGGAGGCGTGTACCGCACCTCGCCCGAGTTGACGAGCGCGGTAGCGGCAAGGATCGCATCCAGAGGCGCCTTGCCTTTCGGCTCGCCGCCGCCGAGGTGGATCACCGGGTCGCCCTTGGCGCGCAGAATCGCGGCGACCTCGTTGAGCTTGAGTGTGGCGGACTCGCCAATCGACTTGGCGATCAAGGAGAGGCTCATGATTGCCACTTCCCTTCTGTCGTCGCTTTCTGCGACGGGCCCAGGATTATCGCAAATGGTTATGAAAAAATCCACTAATCCCAGTCTCCGTCTCCGTCTCCGTGCCCGCCCCTCTCAGAACTCCACGATGCGGGTGAGGACACCCGCCTTGCGGATTTCTGAGGTTAAGGAGTGCGATACGCAGACATTTGGCGGGAAAAGTGCGTTCCGGCGAGAATCTTCCGGCTTGAAGACCCGATTCTCCGTGGCGGCATTGCCTGTGAGTGGCCCCCTCTGACGATATTTGGGCCAGAGACATCCACTCGCAACAAGAATCCGTGATCCCAAAACCGTCAGAGACGGCACGTCCGGTCAGCACGGACGCCACGCCGACTGGGGGCTCCGGGACGGGGATGAAGATTGGGGACGGCAAATTCGAAATTCGAAATTCGAAATTTCTCAAGGTTGACGATCCCAATTGAAGTGCCATGCTGTGAGACGGAGATGAAGAAGCGATGATTGAACAGCTTGGGCGCCACGGGGCGCGGGTGAAGGACCTCAGACGACGGATCAAACACCGCCGCGAGGACGAGGTGATCGTCGACGGCCGCCGCCTGGTGAACGATCTCGTGCGGTGGGAGGTACCGATCCGCGAGCTCTATCTCACCCCGGAGCTCGCCGCAGACTCCGTGACCGCCGGGTGGCGGGCGGTGGCCTTGAATATCTTCGAGCTCGAGCCGTCTGTCCTCGCCGACCTCGCTCCGACCCGCAGCCCGCAGGGAGTGCTGGCAGTGGCAGAAGCGCCGCGGTGGCCGAAGTGGTCGGCGGAGCGGGGCGTCGCCCTGTGGCTCGATCGAGTTCAGGATCCTGGCAACCTTGGCGCGATCGTGCGGTCGGCGGCCGGGCTCGGGGCGGCGTCTGTCCTTTTGTCACCCGCCTGCGCCGATCCTTTTGCGCCCGCCGCGGTTCGGGGATCGGCCGGTGCCGTATTCCGCCTTCCCGTCGAGCGTGAGGTGACGGTGGAGCATGCGGTCGAGCGGCTGCGCGCCGCCGGCGGCGAGGTGTGGGCAAGCGGCGCGGAGGGAACGCCCATGTCGATCTGGCGGCCGGCTGAGCCCTGTCTCCTGTTGCTCGGCGCCGAGGGCTCGGGTCTCGCACCCGAAACCGCCGAGTTCGCCGACGGCACCGTCACCATCCCAATGAACCGCGGCATCGAGTCCCTCAACGTCGCGGTCGCCGCCGGAATCCTGCTTCAGCACCTGCGGCGCTGAAGAATTAGGAATGAGGAATGAGGAATTAGGAATGCCGCCCATCCGGCTTCGCGCTGCGCGCTACGCCGTGACAAGTCCACCCGAAAATTGAAATCACTCTCGGAGGGTGGGTGGAATTCCTAATTCCTAATTCCTAACTCCTAATTCAAACCGTCAGCGTGTCGCCAAAAGTCTCACCGTGCCGGGGGTGCCGTCGGTTACTCGGCCGACGATGGCCGATCCGGGAAGGCGGCGGATGAGGGCGTCGGCTTCCCTCGGTGAGACGGCGGCCAGCAGCCCACCCGAGGTCTGGGGGTCGAGGCATAGGTCGACCCGGAGCTCGTCGGCTCCATCGTCGATTGCGAGCACGGCGGTGATGCTGTCGCGGTTCTTGCCGGCTCCGGCGGGTACGAGGCCGGTGGCGGCAGCCTCGAGAGCGCCTGGGAGCAGGGGGGGCGCCACGAGATCGATCTCGATGCCTACACCCGATGCCGCGGCCATCTCCGCAGCATGGCCGGCGAGGCCGAAGCCGGTGACGTCGGTGACCGCGTGCGGATCAGCCTTGCGCAGGGCCTCGGCGGCCTCGCGGTTAAGGGTCGCCATCCAACGAAGAGCGGTGGAAAGATGGGCGGGGTCGACCATGTCGGCCTTGGCTGCGGTGGTGACAACGCCGGTGCCGAGGGGTTTGGTCAGCACGAGCGCGTCGCCTGGCAGAGCGCCCGCGTTGCGCCAGATTCGGTCGGGGTGGACGGTGCCGGTGACGGCGAGGCCGTAGAGCAGCTCCTGACCCTCGATCGTGTGGCCGCCGGCGAGCACTGCGCCCGCTTCGGCGAGCGCCGACAGCCCGCCGCGCAAGATCTCCTTCAGTGTCTCACCGCTGTGCTCGGCGAGCGGGAAGCTGACCAGGTTCA
The DNA here is from genome assembly GCA_029938595.1 of Thermoanaerobaculales bacterium. Taxonomy (GTDB): domain Bacteria; phylum Acidobacteriota; class Thermoanaerobaculia; order Thermoanaerobaculales; family Sulfomarinibacteraceae; genus Sulfomarinibacter. The sequence goes on from JAOZUP010000140.1 coordinate 4,571, forward strand.
TGCCGGCGAGCGGTGTGCCGCCCATCGCCCACACATCGGAGAGCGCGTTGACGGCAGCGATGCGACCGAAGCTGTAGGGATCGTCCACCATCGGCGGAAAGAAATCGGTGGTGTGGATGATCGCTATCTCGTCCGATACCTTCACCACGCCGGCGTCGTCGGCATACTCGATACCCACCAACAGGTCCTCGGACTCGAGCCGGGGCAGCCCACACAGGATCTTCTCCAAGAGCCCCTTGGCGAGCTTGGCGCCGCAGCCGCCGTAGGCCGTGCCCGCAGTGAGGTTGACGGCCTCTGCGGCAACCGCTGCGTCGAGCGCGCTCGGGGTCCAGGCGCCGTCACGGAGACGGTAGACCGCCTGGGGTTCGAGGTCGATCCCTGCGAGGATGTCTGACAGGGCTCCGGCCTCCTCGGACCGCACCTCGAGCACGACGCCGCACTCCGAGCTCACCGAGCGAGGTGCCGGCGTCGCATCGATGTCGAGGCCGGCCTCCCGCGCCGCGCGCTCCGCGCGCATCACGCGCTGCACCGTTCCAAACACCAGTAACAGATCGCGCCAGCTGGTTGAAATAGTCATGCGGAATCCAGCCGGGGGGGTATTTTTGAGTTTTGAGTTTTGAGTTTTGAGTTCATCTCTCCAGCCAGCGAATGGTGGCGGGGCCTAAAGGACCCGCCTACAGGTCTCCGGCCAGCCTTTGTAGGCGGGTCCTTTAGGGCCCGCCACCACGACGATTCGGAACCAGGGGAGGCGTAATATGAGCGAACCGGATACCCATGTTCCGAATTCGAAATCGTTCCCCACCCACCCCCAATAACTGGGGCGGCTGGGTGGAAATCCGAAATCCGAAATTCGAAATTCGAGATCATGATCACATCCTACCGTCGGCCGCATCGCGAATCGCAGTAATGAGGGAATCCACGTCGGCATCTGTGTTGAAAGGTCCGATGCCCGCGCGCAGGGTTCCGTTGGGAAAGGTGCCGAGGCGGCGGTGGGCTGCGGGGGCGCAGTGGAGACCCGCGCGCAGACAGATGTCCCGTGTGCGGTCGAGCCACGCCGCAAGCTCGCCGTTGTCGACGCCGTCGGCGGTGAAGCTGAGAATACCCGTGTGCGGGGCGGCATCTTCCCACCCCTGCAGGGTCACGCTGGGGATCTCGCCCAGGCCCTCGGCCAGACGGCGGACCAGCCGTTGTTCGTGCTCGTGAATCACCTCCACCTTGCGCTTCCGCAGCCACGAGCAGGCCGCCCCGAGTCCAGCGGCGCCGACGCCGTTCGAGGTGCCCGCCTCGAGGCGATCGGGGAGGAACTCGGGCATTTCCTCGCTTTCCGACCGTGAGCCGGTACCGCCCCGCACCAGCGGCTGGACCTCGAATTCCGGGGACAACAGCAGGGTGCCGATGCCGGGCGGCCCCAGCAGACCCTTGTGGCCGGAGCACACGAGGGCGGCCGCTCCGAGGCTGGAAAAATCAATGCACAGGCTGCCCGCAGTCTGGGCCGCGTCCACCACCACCGGCACCGGCGCCACAACGGCCGCCACCGCGGCCACCGGCAGCACGGCACCGGTAACGTTGGAGGCGTGGCTCAGCATCACCAGGGTGGTGGGCGCCTCGGCCACACAGGCCGCTACCTCGACGGCGGTGGGCACCCCGCTCGGCCCCGACCCGGGAACGACCGCAATGTCGACTCCACGACAGGCTTCCAACCACCGCAAAGGCCGCATAACGGCGTTGTGCTCGAGGGCCGAAACGACGACGCGAGTTCCATGCCACAGGTGGGATGCCAACACGGTATTGAGCCAGAAGGTCGCACCCGGTCCGAAGAGGGTTCTCTCGGGATCGCCGCCGAGCAGGGCTGCCACCTCCTCGCGCGCCGCCTCGATGGCGCGTGCGGCCGCGACCGCCAGACGATGGCCGCCGCGGCCCGGGTTGCCCGACGCCTCGTCGAGGAAGCGGACCATGGCGTTGGCGACACCCGGCGCCCTCGGAAACGCCGTTGCACCGTGATCGAGGTAGATAACCCGCATATCTCACCACCTCGCTACTGCGGCCCGCGATACGCCGCAATCTGCGGCGTTTGCTCGCCTCGGGGTGCTCGACGTACTGCCAAGTACGCCTCCGCGCCCCTCGGATCGAAAACGCCGTATCTCACGCCGTCTCGCGGGCCTCGCGACGCGAGGTGGTGAGATACGCGGGTTCATCACGGGCTCACGATGGAACCGGCGTCGGCGAGCCGTGAGGCGATCTCGAGCATGTCGGTGACCCGACCGATCTCGAGGCTGTCGCCGAGCTCGAAGAAATTGAGGCAGGTACCGCAGGCGATGATCTCGATCCCTGCCATTTCAAGGCCCCGCAGATCGTCGAGGAGCAACGAGCCTTCACAGCACAGCTTGACGCCGTCGTTGTAAAAAATGATCGCATCCGGCTTCCGGTCGAGCTGGGACTGGGTCTTGAGGAAGGAGCGCAGGAGCAGAGCACCGAGCTCGTCGTCGCCCGAACCCATGGTTCCTGCAGCGATCTGCACCACGCGCGGCCCGACGGCCGCCACGGCGTCGGGGACCTCGCACACCAGCAGCGCCTCCTGTTCGTGATGCGCTCCGTCGGCACCCTCTCCAGCCTTGATGGTGACCACGAAGCTCCCGTCGCCCCCGTCCGCGACCTCCACCTCAGCGCCGCGCGAAGCGGCAAAACGACTAACGTTCGAGCGGCTGAGCTCATCGGCCACATGCATGCAGATCTCCCGCTCGCCTGCGCCCAGCAGGTCGCGGAGCCTGAGCACCGGCCCAGGGCATGCAAGATCGCGAACATCAATCGTCTTCATACTCGAATCTCCCTCGGTATTCTAAACCCCGCCTCGTTCGAATGCTTTCCATATTTCCTGATTTTCCCGTTCGACGCCAAAGGCGACGACGGGAAAATCAGGAAGATGTAAGATAGGAGCCAGACCACATCAACCGGAGGTGACCATGCTTGGTCGAGGCGTCTTGAGCAGCTTGCATACGCTGACGCAACAGAAGACTTTTACCCTCACCCTGTACCTCGACATCGACCAGAACAAGCAGTCGAATCGAAAACGTGGGTTCATGGTGCAGGCGGAGGCGCTTCTCAAGGACCTCAAGGCCCGAAGCGGCCGCAGCACGCGCCTCGATACAGCGGCCGGGATCGCCATGGGTCTCGTGCGGAAGATGCGGCCCACGGGCAAGGCGGCGCTTGTCGTCGTCCATCCCGAGACCAAGCTGGAGGAAATCAAGCAGATCGAGCTCCCGTTTGCCGCCTCGGCCCACTGGCGCCGTGGTGCGTTCCTGCGCCCCATCGTCGAGGCGATGGATGAGCACGAGCGATACGCCGTTGTGCTTGTCGACACCAAGAGGGCGCGGCTGTTTACCGTCTATGTGGGCAAGCTCACCGAGTACGAAGACCTGATCTCGGAGACCAGCCAACGGACCCGGTCCATGGGTGCCGACCAAATGCGAGCCCAGAAACGGCGCGACCGGCGTCACGACGAGGAGGTCGCCTCCCACGCCAAGAAGATTATCGACGCTCTCCACGATCTCGCGCTGCATTCCCCCTTCGACCGGCTGATCGTGGCCGGAACTCCAAAGGCAACAAGCCAGCTGGTCCGGCTTCTCCCCAAGCGCCTCAGGGGGAAGCACGTGGGGACCGTGGGCATGAGCGTCGGCGCCTCACAGAAAGAGGTTCTCAAGAAGATCCTGGCGGAACAGCACAAAATGGAACGCGAGCAAGAGTCGCTCCTCGTCGAGGGCGTGCTCGCGGAGCTCCACGATGGCGGCAAGGCGGTGGCCGGCTTCGCCAGCGTGCTCGACGCCGTCAACCAGAGCCGTGTGTGGAAGCTGTTCTACGCCAAGGGGCTGAAGAAGGTCGGCGGCGAGTGCTCGGATTGCGGCGCCTACGCTCCCGATCCGATCGGCCCGTGCACCTACTGTGGCGGCGATGTCCAGCGGCTGCCCCAGTGCGTCGACCGCCTCAGCCAGTCGGTGATGGAGATGGGAGGCCAGGTCGAGGTGGTCGACGGCCCGGCGGCCGAACACCTCAAGCCAGGCGACTCGATCGCGGCTCTGCTGCGGTACTGAAGCGAGTTAGGAATTAGGAATTAGGAATTAGGAATGTCACCCATCCGGCTTCGCGCTTCGCACTACGCCGTGACAAGCCTTCCCGGGGCGATCAGACCCGGGGGGTGAGTGGATGGGAATTCCTAATTCCTAATTCCTCATTCCTAATTCAAACGGGTATCCGTTTGATCAGCTTCGCGACGATCTTGAAGTCATCCGTGTCGCAACGCTCGAGGAGCTCGAAGAGGGCGGATTCGGTGGAGGTGATGACCGCACCGGCCGCCTCCATGCGTCTCAGCGCCCATTCTTTGTCGGCTGGACGACGGGAGTTGACCGCATCGTGGGGTACGTGGACCTGGTAGCCGGCGGCGAGCAGGTCGAGCACCGTCTGCAGAACGCAGACGTGGGTCTCGATGCCGGTGACCAGGATCTGGCGGCGGCGGCAAGATTCGATCGCCCACCGCGAGTTCTCGTCGCGGATGCACGAAAAGGCGAGCTTGCCGACCGGTGTCTCGGCGAGGGCCGCTGCGAGGCCGTCT
>JAOZUP010000548.1 GCA_029938595.1 Thermoanaerobaculales bacterium
CCGGAAGACCGCACCGACCCCGGTGCGGTCGAAAAAGGCGTTCACCCTGAACCGCCCCACACCCGCAATCTCGTACGCGAAGTCGGTGTCTTTCTTGGATTCGAACTCCTGCCTGTTACGTTCCGGCATGATCTCGCCCAACAGACGTTCAACCTCCTCAGCCGGAGTCGGTTGCGTTTTCTCACTCGAGGTCCGTTTCATGACCCCGTGCACCCGGTAGGTGGGACGAACACCGGAGGATAGGTGGAGATCCGACGCGCTGATTTGGGTCATGACCGTAAGGTACCTGTCGATGCTTGCCATCGGTGACCGCCTACTCGGCCAGCACAGGCTGGAAATCAGCCCGTGCAGCCATGATCTGAACCACCGAACGATAGGGAATGATGCGGAGTCTCCCGTCATCGCTGCGCAGCAGCAGCTCGTGTCCCGTTGCGTCGGCCTCGATTCCCAAAATGACCCCAGTCACAGAACGTCCATTCACGAGTTCGACCTCCACGCTGACGGAGTCTGTGAGCACCCGGTTGAGGTTGATTCCCGCGCAGTCGCTGACCTCGAGACTCCAGGCGATATTCTGGCGGTACTGCTCAACGATCAAGCGAGTCTGTGCCGCCAGCTGGTTCCCGAGCCTGCTGATGATCTTGGCCCAGGTCATCGGGGCGCTGTCGCGCAGGTCGACGATCGTCGCCCGGTCGATCGCAAGGACGCGGGTCATTTCCAAGGCTCGTGCGGTTGCAGGTCTCGCACCATCGTCAATCACCGACAAGAGACCGAGCACCTGGCCGGACCGCACGGTCCCGAAGACTCGCTCAACCCCTCCGACAAAGCCGGCAACCAGTTCCACCGCCCCGTCGAGGACAACGAACATCCCGTCCGGATCATCCCCTTCCGAGTACAGCACCTCACCAGGGGCAAAGGTTCGCTCGCCGGCCCCCACCGCCAGCACCTCGATCTCCTCACGGTCGAGGTTTTCGAAAACGGCCAACTGTGCCAATACCTCGTGTAACTCACTCATCGTAGAACCTCGATTCCTGATCGCGACTTGTATTCATTCTAATGTATGTCCTACGGATCATTCTGAGGAATTCCGGGTCTCGGATTGCCTCAATCCGAGACCCGGAATTCCTTACGTGAGAGAATCCCTCCGATGTCGATCGAGTGCTCCCACTGCTCCCTCCCCGTCCCCGCCGGGATTGTGGAGCCCGAAGCCGAGCTCCAATTCTGCTGCAACGGCTGCCGGGTGGCGTATGAGGTGATCCACGACCACGGGCTCGGCCGTTACTACGACATCAAGGATCGCGTTGACGCTCCCGACCAACCCGCACAACGCAGCGGTAAGAGCTTTGCGGAGTTCGACGACCCCGCGTTCTACCGTCTCTACTGCCGCTCCGGCACCGACGGACTGTCCACGATAGAGCTCTACCTCGAGGGCGTCCACTGTGCGGCCTGCGTGTGGCTGGTCGAGAAGCTGACCGTCGTGGTAGATGGAGTGGCCGAGGTCCGCCTGGATCTCGGCCGCTCGTTGGCCCACGTCACCTGGGACCCGAACACCACCGAGCTGTCTGCGGTCGCGCGCTTCCTCGACTCGATCGGCTACACACCGCATCCCTTCCGCGGGGTCGAGGCGCGCGACATGGCGCGGCGCGAGGAGCGCTCGCTGCTGATCCGAATCGCAGTAGCCGGCGCCATCGCGGGCAACGTCATGCTCATTGCCTTTGCGCTCTACGGCGGCCGTTTCCACGGCATCACCGACGAGTACCGAGCCCTCTTCCGGTGGGTCAGCTTCGCCCTCGCGCTACCGTCGGTGCTGTGGTGCGCGTCGGTCTTTTACCGCGGCGCCTGGGGGGCGTTGAAAACGCGCACCCTGCACATGGACCTGCCGATCGCCATCGGCATCCTCGCCGGCTTCCTCCAGGGCGCCTTCAATACGATTCGTGGGTCGGGCGAGATCTACTTCGACTCGGTGACAGCGCTCATCTTCTTCCTCCTGATTGGACGGTTTCTCCAGCGTCGGCAGCAACGGGCAGCGGCCAGCTCGACCGAGCTCCTTTTCTCGCTTGCGCCGTCCACCGCCCGGTTGGTGGCGGCGGATGGCGTGCGCGAGGTCCCCCTGGAGGCCCTAACTCCGGGCTGCCGCGTCGAGGTGCGGGCGGGCGATTCCATTCCCGCCGATGGGGTCGTTGTCGAAGGATCATCGACCCTCGATCGTTCGCTGCTCACCGGGGAGTCGGTTCCGGAGGCGGTTGCGGCCGGCGATCCGGTCCACGCGGGGACCGTCAACGTCGGTAGTCGGCTCCTGGTCGAGGTCTGCACAACCGGCGAGGACACGCGCATCGGCCGCCTCATGCGGCTGGTCGAGGAAGGCGCGCAGCGCCGCGCGCCGGTTGTCCTGCTCGCTGATCGCATCTCGGGCTGGTTCGTCGCCATCGTGCTGGTGCTCGCCGCGCTCACCCTTGCGGTGTGGATGCGGCTCGACCCGGCGCACGCCGTCGAGCACGCGGTCGCGCTCCTCATCGTCAGCTGCCCATGCGCCCTCGGCCTCGCGACCCCGCTGGCGGTGA
>JAOZUP010000141.1 GCA_029938595.1 Thermoanaerobaculales bacterium
GACGACGGGTTATTCTTGGTGTCCACCGAAACGGGGCAGGTCCGCTTTGTGTCTTCGTGTTTGTGATGTGTGTGGCTCTGTGCGCTCTCTGTGCCTCTGTGGTTCAACCCGGGGGTGGATGGGTGGAAAATCCGAAATCCGAAATCCGAAATTTTGCACGGGTGTGCGGGCGGCATTCCTAATTCCTAATTCCTAATTCCTAACTTTCCCGATACATCTCCTCAACCTGGTCCGCGAAACGCTCGAGGGCTACATTCCGCTTGACCTTCATGGTTGGGGTCAGGAGGTCGTTCTCGATCGTGAACTCGTCGAGAAGCCGGAAGGCCTTGATGGACTCGAAGGAGGCCAGCTCCTCGTTCTTCTGGTCGATGACGCTCTGGACGAGGTCGACGATCTGCGGGTTCTTCAAGAGGTCCTCGATGCTGTCGGTCGCGATGCCCTGCTCCTCGGCGAACGCCTTGACGTTGTCTGCGTCGACGGTGATGAGCGCGGTCAGGTACTTCTTCCGGTCGCCGATCACGCATACCTGGCTGATGTACTTGGAGGTGGCGATGAGCCCCTCGATGGCGGACGGCGCGATGTTCTTACCGCCGGCGGTGATGATCAAGTCTTTCTTGCGACCGGTAATCTTGAGGAAGCCTTCGGCGTCGATCTCGCCGAGGTCGCCGGTGAGCTGCCAGCCGTCGGGAGTCAGAGTCTCGGCGGTTTCGGCGGGCATCTTGTAGTACTCGCGCATGATGTTGCGGCCGCGGTAGAGGACCTCGCCGTCGTCGCCGATCTTCTGCTCGATGCCCGGCCCGGTCGGTCCGACCCAGCCGAATCGGTAGTTGTCGTATCGGTTGAGGTTGGTGAACGAGGTGTTCTCGGTCATTCCAATGCCCTCGACGATCAACACTCCTGCGCCGTGGAAGAACTTGGCGATTTCGGGGTTCAGCGGCGCGGCGCCCGAGATACACCAGCGCACCCGGCCGCCGAGGGCCGCCTGCACCTTTGAAAAGACGAGCTTTGTGGCCAGGTCGTACTGCAATTTCAACAGAGGCGGGATTGGTTTCTTGGCGAGCTTGAGATCGCTGACCCGATCTCCAACTCGGCATGCCCACTTGAAGATCTTGAGCGCCAATCCGCCCTTGGCCTCGGCCCCGGAGATGATCTTGGTGTGGACCTTCTCATAAATTCTGGGCACGCTCGGGAACCAGTGCGGGCGGGCAATCCTGAAGTCCTCGCCGATCGTTTCGATGCTCCTCGCGAAGGTGGTCGAAGACCCCGCTGCCATCGCGGTGAAGACGAGGGTGCGGGCAAAGATGTGGGCGAGTGGGAGGAAGAGCAACGTTTCGTCGCCGTCATGGCTTTCGACCGAGCCCCACACCGACTGGGCTGTGAAGGTGATGTTGTCGTGGGTGAGAACCGCGCCCTTGGGGATGCCGGTGGTCCCGGAGGTGTAGACAAGGGTCGCCACGTCGTCGGCATTCACATCGGTGATCCGCGCGTCGACCACCTTGTCCGGCACTCCGATGCCGAGATCGAGGAAGTCTTCGTAGCTCATCACCCAGTCGTCGTCCGGGGGCGTGCCGGAGAACAGGATCACCTTCCGAACGTCCGGGATCTCGCTGCGGATCGACAGTAGCTTGTTGAGCTGGGACTCATCCTCGGCGAAGACGACCACGGCGTCGGAGTGGTCGACGATATACCTGACGTCCTTTGCGAGGAGCGAGTGATAAATTCCGACCGCACAGGAGCCGATGGAAGCACACGCCACATCGGTGAGTACCCAGCGGTAGTTGGTGTAGCTCAGGATGTCGGCCTTGTCGCCCTTTTCGAGGCCGAGGGCGATGAGGCCCTTGGCTGCCCGCCGCACCTCGTCGTGGAATTCGGCCCACGTGACCGAGGCGAGCTCCCCGCCGTCGAGTATTGTCCGATACGCCGGGCTGTCTCCCGAGCGATCGACGGTGGCCATGAGCATCTCGTGTATGTTGCGGTAGTCCACGAACCTCATCGATCGGCCTCCCTCGTCTGGGCGGGGTGCAGGCGTTGGCCGGTTCCGCCCTGTTGGTCGACTGTGTCGAGTCGCGGCGATGAGTGTAGCACCGAGAAAGCGCGAGGGCTTATCTTAGGACAGCGTTTTCGCGGATATACTGCGGTGTCGTCCCGTGGCAGTATCGCCATCTTGGAGAGGAGCGGTCATGAATTTCGGCCAGTGGTTGTCGATGGTCGGTGCGGACCCCAGAATGCGCCAGTTGTTTATTATTGTCGCCGCGATTGCCCTGGCCATCGTCGTGCGCCTGGTTTTCACGATCATTGTGCGCGCGATCACCCGCAGGACCGCAACCGAGGTCGACGACCGGATCGCTCGCAGGCTGCGTCGTCCGATCGTGTTCACGATCCTGCTGGTGGGGGTCATGCTGGCCCACCTCGAGTTCAAGGCGCCGTCTCACGTCGATTTCATCGTTCTTGGTGTCATCCAAACGGCCATCGGCCTCCTGTGGGCGGTGACCAGGATGAGGGTCGGGCGTGTAGTGCTCGAGAACGTGAGCGACCGGGTCGACCAGATCACCTGGATCGAGCCAAAGACCCTCCCCCTCTTCGACATGATCCTGAAGGTGCTGGTAGTCGGTGGGTTTCTGTACGTCGTGTGCCTCGCGTGGGGCATTCCGCTCACCTCATGGCTGACCTCGGCAGGGATCGTCGGCATCGCGGTGGGATTTGCCGCAAAAGACACGCTCACCAACCTCTTTGCGGGCGTCTATATCGTCGCTGACACGCCGTACGAGGTGGGGGACTTCGTGGTTCTCGACGAGCGAATCCGGGGTGAGGTCATCGAGATCGGGATGCGCTCGACGCGGCTGTTGACCCGTGACGACATCGAGGTCACGGTCCCCAACGCGGCCATCGCAAACGGCCAGATCGTCAACGAGACCGGCGGCCCGCACGAGAAGATGCGGGTCAGGGTCAAGGTCGAGGCGGCCTACGGATCGGACGTGGACCAGGTTCGCGAGGTGCTGATGGGCTGTATCCAGGGAGTCGGCCATCTGTGTGACACCCCGGAACCCAGGGTTCGGTTCCGCGAGTTCGGGTCATCGGGCCTTCTGTTCGAGCTCCTGGCCTGGATTGACGAGCCGGTTTTCCGCGGGCGGGTGCTCGACGCCCTCCACGTCAATGTATACAAGGCGTTCAACGCGGCCGGCATCGAGATCCCGTACGCCAAGCAGGATGTGTATGTGAAAGAGCTGCCGCGGAGGAAAGAATGAGACGTCGGCCGTCGCCGGTAATCACATCGGGCTCGGGCGCGGGCACGGGCGCGGGCACGACTGTGAGGACATTCATGACGAAGGCGATGCAGTTCGCCCTGCTGGTCAGTGGGGTGCTGTTTGCGGCTGCCTGCGGGTATGTCGCGGCACCGGAGACCGAAGGGACGCGGCTTCTGCCGCCGTCGGAGCAACTCACGGTTCGTGAGGGCTGGCTCGAGACCCGCCACGGTCTTTTGCTCGATATGATGCGTAGGCATGACATCGACATGTGGATTGTCGTCAACGAGGAGTTCCACGACGACCCCCTGACCGAGTTCGTGGCGCCGCCCGAGGTCTACGTTGGCAATCGCGATGTCTTCGTATTTGTTGATGCGGGCGAAGCCGGGCTGCGGCGGGTGGCGATCAGCGGCTACGCGAGCGAGCATCTGAGGCGGTTCTTCGAAAGCCCGGACGATCCGCGCCCCGCCAAAGAGGTTCTGCCGGAGCTCTATGCCGAGCACGATCCGCAGACCATTGCGCTCCCCATCGACGGGCGGCGCGGGGTGACGCGAAGCCTCACCATGTCTTCCTACGAGTGGCTGTCGGAAATCCTCGGTGATGAGGCGCGAGCGCGCTTCGTGAGTGCCGCGGACCTTATCGAGGAGTACCTCGATACCCGCATTCCGGCCGAGAACGAGCACTATCGGAGGGCAGTGGAGCTCACCGCCGAGCTCAGCCGAAGGGCGTTCTCAATCGAAGTGATCGAGCCCGGCAACACCACCGTCGGCGACGTCCGCTCCTGGATTGTCGACCGCTATTGGGAATATGGCGTCGAGCCGTGGTTCCCGCCCGACATCCGAGTCCAGCGGCGGGACGTGGACAACCCCACCTCGCGCGGCTTTCTCGCGGTGGCGCCTGACGACACGGTCATCGAACGCGGGGATTTGCTGCACATGGATATCGGCTTCACTTACATGGGCCTCAACACCGACTGGCAGAAGATGGCCTATGTGCTGCCCACGAGCGAGACCGATCTGCCGCAGGGATTCAAGGACGCGTTGGCCAAAGCAAATATCCTGCAGGACGTGATGGTCCGCCTCTCCCGGCCCGGCAAACCGGCTGGCGAGGTCTACAACGAGACTATGGCCGAGATGGAAAAGCTCGGCATCGAAGCGATGATCTACAGCCACCCGCTGGGCAACCATGGACACGGCCTCGGTGCGAGCATTGATTTTCGCGCCGCCAAGAGAGCCGATGACGGTGCGGGGCAGGCCAAGAAGCTGCGGGCGGGCTCCTACCTGGCTATGGAGTTCAATATCGCCGACGAGATTTCGGAGTGGGACGGTAAGAAGGTCTGGATCATGTTGGAGGACCCGGTCCACCTGACTGATCAGGGGTGGCGATTCTTTGTCCCGCGCCAGGAGAGCTTCTACCTCATCCATTGATTCGAAGGAGGGGACAGTGCAGGACAACACCTACGGCATCAATCGGCGGCGATTCACAGCCTTCTTCGCGGGCTTCGGTCTTGCGGGTACTGCGCTTCCTCGGCTGCTCTGGGCGGAGGTGGAAAAGACTGGAGGGGTGAGCAAGGAGGCGCTCGCGGGCGCCGAGAAGCTCGCCGGCCTCGACTTCTCAGACGATGAGCGCGAGCTGATGCTCAAGGGACTCGATGAGTTGCGCAGCGACTATGAAAAGCTGCGCGAGGTGCCGCTCGACAACTCCGTGCCGCCGGCGCTCCACTTCGATCCCGTGCTACCGGGGATGGAGATCTCTGAGCGACCTCTGACCGCGCGTGTGAGTCGTCCCCGGCAGACGGCGCGGCCTTCGGACGATGCCGAGCTCGCATTCCTTCCCGTGACCGAGCTCGGGAACCTCATCCGCATCGGCGAGATTTCGTCGGTGGAGCTCACCACTCTGTATCTTGAACGCCTGGAAAAGCACGATCCCGAGCTGCACTGCGTCATCACCCTGACCGAGGAGCGCGCGATGGAGCAGGCGAGCAGGGCCGATCGAGAGCTCGCCCGAGGCGCCTGGCGGGGCCCGCTGCACGGTGTCCCGTGGGGGGCGAAGGATCTGCTCGCGGTTCGCGGCTACCCGACAACGTGGGGCGCGGCACCGTTTAAGGAACAAAAAATCGATGAGGACGCGACCGTTGTCCAACGGCTCGACGAGGCAGGCGCGGTACTGGTTGCCAAGCTGAGCCTGGGCGCCCTCGCCTGGGGCGACGTGTGGTTTGGCGAGAAGACCCGTAACCCGTGGAACACCGAACAGGGTTCGAGCGGGTCGTCTGCGGGGCCGGGTTCGGCCACCGCCGCCGGTCTGGTGGGATTCGCCATCGGCTCGGAGACCTGGGGTTCCATCGTCTCGCCCTCCACGCGCTGCGGCGTCACCGGTCTGCGCCCGACCTTCGGCCGGGTCAGCCGCCACGGGGCCATGGCCCTGTCGTGGAGCATGGACAAGCTCGGGCCCATATGCCGCGGGGTCGAGGACTGCGCGCTCGTCTTCTCAGCGATCCAGGGCGGCGATGGCCTCGACCCGACCGCAATCGATCGTCCTTTCGCGTGGGACGCTGATTTGGACGTGCGCTCGTTGCGGGTCGGTTATCTCCAATCGATCTTCGAGCGCGATCTCGAGTTTGGCGACGAGGATTCTGAGGAGGACCGGGAGCGGGCGCGCGAGTGGCTGGCCCTCGATCTCGAAGCACTCGAGATCTTGAAATCGCTTGGTGTCGAGTTGGTGCCGATCGAGCTGCCTGATCTGCCGGTGAGCGCGCTGTCATTCATTCTCTCAGCCGAGGCCGGAGCGGCCTTCGACGATCTCACACGCTCCGGTCGCGACGACCTCATGGAGCGGCAGATCGAGGATGCGTGGCCCAACGTCTTCCGCCAGGCGCGGACCATCCCGGCGGTGGAGTACATCCAGGCCAACCGCGTACGGACGCTGCTGATGCGCGAGATGGAGGCGGTTCTCGAAGGCATCGACTGCTGGGTCGCACCCTCGTTCGGAGGATCGAATTTGCTCCTGACCAACCTCACCGGCCATCCGGCGGTGGTGCTGCCGGACGGCTTCAGGTCGGACGGTACGCCGACCAGCATCACCTTCAACGGCCGGCTTTTCGGCGAATCAGAGATCCTGGCCCTGGCACGCGCCTATCAGGAGGCCACCGGGTTCCACCTCCGCCACCCTGAGCCATTTCGTTAAAACGTTGGAACGTTGAACGTTAGAACGTTCCACCCATCCTGACCCGCCTCGAGCCGGGGAGAATCGACCCATGAGAAGAGGGAAAAGGTCTCAAGTCCTGACTCAAAGTTGCTGTTGTGGGTTGAACGGTCTCGTGGCAGTCCTGGTTCCGCATCCGATGTGTCCGTCGCTATCGCAATCGCGATCGGAATCGGTATCGAAACCTCAGATCGGTGGCGTCCACTTCGATAGCGATAGCGATTCCGATAGCGATTGCGACTGCTGCAAACCCTGTGCCCTGTGCCCTGTACCTCGCCCCCTGTACCCGGCTGGGTGGGTGGGAACGTTAAACGTTTCAACGTTCTAACGTTCAACGTGTGGAATGTGACGTGTATCACAATGGGCCCTTGTGCCGATCTGCGACGCTGTTCCGATCGCAGGCGAATTTCAAAGCTGCGTCAAAGCTGGCATCGAACTTGCCATTACTCTCAGCAACCGGCTTGAAGACGCAAGATCAAAAGACGCCGGGCGCAAGGAGAAGCACATGGCTCCAGTGAACTTCACAATCGTCGGGAACCCTACTGATCTCACGGTCAGCCAGTGCACCTTCTGCGCCCACCGCAGCCCCGATGGGGCCAAGTGCCGGGCGTATCCCAACGGCATCCCGGTCGAGATCCTCTTCAATGAGCACGACCACTCCACCCCGTTTCATGGAGACAACGAGATCCTCTATAAACCGATTCAGCTGGGCGAGGCCGAGAGAGTACCGGCCTGAGAAGATCCTGTCACCTCAGGAAGCGATCAGTCGCACTCGACATCCTCGAGCGACGCCGCATAGATGAACTCACCATCCCCCGACCCCGTGGGGTTCCCGTCCACCTTGGTGGCGTAGGCCACGAACAGATTGAGATCGTCCTCATCGAGTTCGCACGGATTGCCGGCGATGTCATCGGGGTCGAGCCACAGCTCCACGGTGAGGGGGCCCTCGATCACCCTGGGGACGCCGAGCCTCTTAAAGGACCACTGCCCTCCGGTGTACTCGAGGAGGTCCTTGCTGCCGCTCGCGATCACAGACCCTTTCTCGTCCAGGAAACGATAGTGAACTGTTATCGGCGCGCCGGAAAAGGAGATGTTGACGATCCCGAGGTTCGACCGGTAGTCGCTGTCGTTACGGGCGCCCGTGATCAGTGAGATTGATTGACCGGCGTTGAGAATGCGGCCGGAGAAAGGGACGGACTGTACGGCTGTTCCGAAGGTGCCGATGGCACTGCCCACAGTGTAGGTCCGCGTCGTGGCGAGCATCGCGGCGTCCTCCGGGTTGGACGGAAAGGTCTCGGCGTCGCACTGGAGCAAGAGTGCCCCCGAGGTATCCTCAGTTATACCGAAAAGGTTCACGATGACGTCCTCGATGGTCAGAGTCTCCCGCGGGTCGAGGATTAATTCCTCCATTTCGCCTTCCTCTGGATCATTTCCCTGGTTGAAGGGCAAGAAAAAAACGCCCACGGTGAGCTCAGAGTCCATGACGTTGTGCACCGTCAGGTCCGAGCGCCAGGATGTGGGTGGATCTCCGGCTCCCTCGGTATGGGCGACCACCGGAAAGATCTGTGTCTCGTCGACGACTTGCGCCGCTCCCGGAGCGGCAACTCCGAAAGCCAGAACCATAGCCAGGACAACTCTCACGCGCATTGGATTGCCTCCTCTTCGGTGAATCGGGATACAGTCGTTCGATCGCAGCTCCCTAACAATATTGGTCCGCAAGGCGGTTATCGCAATACCTCTGGTAATGTTGGAATTGTGGGTGGAGTTGGTGTTTACCTCATGTTGGCGGCCGGGGTGGGAGCTCTGTTGGGTCTCACCGCATTCGGACTGATCTCGCTCGGCGAGGGCGAACGCCGTGCGGCTCGGATCTCGTTCATCCTGGCGGCGGCTATCTCGTTGCCCTGTTTCGTCGTATCAGCGCTGCCGCCGCCGGTGCCCCTGGTCGGCGCCGCAATCATCGCGATTGCGATGGTAGCTGCAGTGATTCTCTGGTTCGTGCCGGTTGCGCGATTGCCGGTGGGCGGCGGCCGGCCGTCGCGGCGTGTTGACGAGCGAGACATCATGTTCGCCCGCGGACGCCTCGTGCCCGGCAGCCCGGAGTACGAGTTGTACTACGCGATGCGACCCCAGAACAAACGGGGCGACGACCACACACGTTCGCTGCCGGGTCTGTTGTCACTCGATGCCGAGCTCGCCGAGCCGATCGCCTTTGCCGCCGCCGAGGCCTGCTTCGACCTCACCGAGGCGCTGCGCGATCACGTCGATGGCAAGGTGGCGGAGAGGAGAGTGGAGCGCTCGCCAGACGAGTGGACGGCGGCTCTCGGGGGTCTCGCCCGGTCACTCGGTGCGGTCGATGTCGGTGTGACCGAGCTCGAGCTCTATCACATTTACACCCACGTGGGACGCGGCAGCGGCGCCTACGGCGAGACGGTCGAACTGGATCATCGGTGGGCGTTTGCCTTTACGGTCGAAATGAACCACCACCAAATCCTGCAGGCGCCGGCGCCGCCGGTGATGGAGGAATCTGCACGGCAGTACGTCGAAGGGGCGAAGATCGCGCTCGTCGTGGCGAGCTGGATCCGACGTCTCGGCTATCCCGCCCGGGCACATATCGACGGCAACTACAGGATCATTGCGCCCTTGGTGGCGAGAGATGCCGGCCTCGGAGAGATCGGGCGCATGGGTCTCCTGATGACACCGCGGCTGGGCT
>JAOZUP010000549.1 GCA_029938595.1 Thermoanaerobaculales bacterium
TGAGGGAAAACCGGATTTCCATCGGGCGCGGACTCGGACGCGGGAGGATCGTTACCCCGTAGTCGATCTCGATTCCAACACCACCAGCCGCTCCTGCATCGTGTTCGCCGTTGCCAGATCGCCCTTTGCCGCGGCGACATCCACGCCGCGGCGATAGGTATTGCGCGCCGCTACCAGATCATCGGCTCCCTCGTGCGCCCGCCCGAGCGCGAGCAATGCCGCCGAGTAGCGTGGGTCGGCCGCCAGCGCACGCTCGAGGTGGTCGACGGCTTCTGCATAGCGGGCCTCCTCCACCAGGAGCTCTCCGAGCCCGAAGTTTCCCATGGCATCATCGGGGTCGAGCTCGAGGACTTGGCGAAACATCTCGGCCCGCCGTCTACGTTCGGCGGCGGCCGTTTCCGACTCCTGGCGCACCGTCTCCTCGTGATCACGGCCCACCGACTCGCGACGCATCGTCACCCGCATCGCCTCGGCCGCCTCGCGCTCGGCGTCCTCGATGCGGCCGAGCTGGTTGTAATACAGCGACATGTTGGTGTGGGCCATGACCGAAGACGGGTCGACGCCGAGCAGGCGAATCATTAGGTCGACGGCTTCCCCATACCGTTTGTGGCGACCGAGGATCACCCCCAACGACTCATACGCGTCGGCGTATTGCGGACACACCGCAATTGCGCGCTCGAACAGCGTCAGTGCCGCCTCCTCGCGATCCTCGGCGAAGGCCGCGGTCGCGCGCATGGTGAGCCGGCGCGCCCAGTGCTCCGGATCGGGTGCGGACAGAAGAGGCGTTTCATGAACCTTAACGAGGACAGTCGAATCGTCTTCGAACCGGCACTCGATCTCGCGGCCGGCAACCCGCAGCACGCGGGCTACCGACGCCTCGAGATAGGCGGAGTCTTCCCAGGCGGCGACCGCAAGTACCTTGCCTGCGCGCTCTCTGCCGGCAACAGCAAAGCGCTTTCCGACCAGTGTGCGGGGGGTAGAGTTCCCCGCAATGACCTCGAGGAGCGCCGGCGCTCGGGCAGCGCCGCGGCCGCTCGCTACCTTGGCTACCGTCTCTTGCCCGAGGTAGCAGCCCTTGTCGGCCGACACTGCGGTGTTCATCAGGGTCGTTTCGTGGATCGGCGTGCCGGTATCGACCTCAACTCCCCAGCGCGGAAGACCGCTGAGAACCCGCAAATTCTCGAGATCAGACGCTTCCATTTCCGGAAGGTCGAGGTCAGACTCTCCCCAGGCGACGAAACCCCGGCTTGCCCAGGACTCGACCGGGAATGTTTGATCGGACGGGTCGCGGGCCAACAAGCGAACGGCCTCGGCACCCAGGGCCAGCCGGGGTTCAGAGAACTCGGGGACGCTGAAGATCACGTCGTCCGATATCACGTGCGCTTCGAGGGCCTCGACGATGGATCGTGCCGGCTCGTCGGGGATCAACAGCTCAATCCAGCACTCTCGCTTGAGAACGAAACCGAAGACTTGCAGACGGCCGGTGCGGTCGAGAAGAGCCGTCATCTGCGATGCCCCAGGCGCGAGCCCTTTGACGTCGGAGGTCAATTGGCTGTGGAGGAAACGCTCGCGATCACGGCCGGCAACCTCGATCAGGGTCCATCCGGCAAGTGGGATCTGGGCGCCCTCGAATAACAGACGATCAAACGCCGAACGACTCACCGCAACCGCAGGTGTTGGTGGCGTTCGGGTTGGAAAAGACAAAGCCCTTGCCCATCAACCCGTCGTTGAAATCGAGCGCGATCCCCTTGAGATAGATAGTGGATTTGGGGTCGAGGAGGATTGTGAAGCCTTCGAATTCGAGGACCGTGTCGTCCTCTCGGCGCTGGGAAAAATCCATGGCGTAGGAAAGACCCGAACAACCGCCTCCGGTCACACCGAGCCGCAGCCCGACATCGCCCTCCCTCGGTTCACGCTCGAAGATCGAGCGGATCTCCTGGCGTGCCCTTTCGGTCACCGTGACAAGCGAGGCCACCGAGGCTGAGGCAGCGCTACTCATGGCGCGATCCCTTGAATCAGCTCGTGCAGCTCGCCTTCGGCATACATCTCAGTCACGATGTCGTTGCCACCGATGAACTCGCCACGCACGTAGACCTGAGGGAAGGTCGGCCAGCCCGCGAGTTGTTTCGCCGCATCGCGGATCGTCTCGTCGGAGAGCACATCGAACGTGCGATAAGGAACCTCGAGCGCATCCATCACGGCAACGGTGTTGGCCGAAAAACCGCAGAGCGGGCGCTGCGGCGTTCCCTTGATCAGAAGAAAAACGTCGGCGGAGCGCACCATCGCGCGAACTCTCTCCGCGGAATCCGCCAGGGATTTGGCTTCGGTCACCGGGACTCCACGACCCTCCGGGCTCTCCGGGGTCGCAGCGATGTTGAACGGGTTGTTTGCTGGGCTGTTCTTCAAGCATCCTCCTCATACATGGTTATACAACCTGAGACACCGTATCAGCAATTCCCGCTCCCTGATAATCTGGCGAAAATGAACGATTGATAGCCTTTGCATGAGAGGAGCGACGGGAGCTCCGAAGGAGCGACAGATTCATAGCCTGG
>JAOZUP010000142.1 GCA_029938595.1 Thermoanaerobaculales bacterium
GCGGTGATCTCGACCAACCGGGGCGTCCTCACCGACGAGCAGGCGAGAGGTCTGCAAGTGGGTGGCGAAGTTCTGTGTGAGATCTGGTAGGAGGCGTCATGTCACGGATTGGAAAACAGCCGATCCCCGTGCCCAAGGGGGTTGAATTCAAGATTGCCGAAGACCAGGTTTCGGTAAAGGGCCCGAAGGGGCAGCTCCATGTGAAGCTGCCGCCTGGCATCTCGGCGGCGATGGAGGACGGAACCATCACCGTCAGCCGTGCCGATGACGAGGGTCAGACTCGCTCGTATCACGGTCTGGTGCGCGCCTTGCTGGCCAATGCCGCCACCGGGGTATCCGAGGGCTGGTCGAAGGAGCTCGAGATCGTCGGCATCGGTTACCGTGCCCAGAGCAAGGGCAAAACGGTCACCTTCAGTCTCGGGTTTTCACACACCATCGACTTCGCGGTGCCTGACGGGATCGAGATCGATGTCGATGCGAAGGCTAACAAGTTGATGGTGAAGGGCTTCGATCGCCAACAGGTGGGCCAGATTGCGGCGGAAATCCGTGCGCTGCGGCCGCCCGAACCCTATAAGGGCAAGGGCATCCGCTACTCCGACGAGCGGGTCCGCACCAAGGCCGGCAAACAGGGAGCGACCGTATGACCGTAGCGGGGAGTACTGAGATATGAGGGTTACAGATCGCAAGCAGCGTCGGGTAAAGACCAAGCGCCGTTATAGGGCGGCCGTCCGCGGAACCGCCGACAGGCCGCGCCTGTCGGTATACCGGAGCCTACGCCACGTCTATGCACAGATCATTGACGACGACAAGGGTGCGACCCTCGTTTCTGTATCCACCCTCGAAAAGGCGACCTCCGGAGGCCTCGATGCCACCGGCAATTGTGAGGCCGGCAAGGTGCTCGGAAAGTTGATTGCCGAACGGGCGAAGGAGCAGGGCGTGGAATCCGTGGTTTTCGACCGTGGAGGGTTTCGGTATCACGGCGTGATTCAGGCATTTGCCGATGGGGCCCGCGAAGCGGGTCTGAAGTTCTAGAGAAGACCGGGTTAGGGGTTGCCGACAATGATGAACCGAGAGTCCGAGTTCGCTGAAACAGTTGTTTACATCAACCGCGTTGCGAAGGTTGTGAAGGGCGGGAAGAACTTTAGTTTTTCCGCGGTCGTGGTTGCCGGTGACGGCGCCGGCATGGTTGGCTATGGCACCGGCAAGGCCCGTGAGGTCCCACCCGCGATCCAGAAGGCCAGCGAGCAGGCTCGCAAAGAAATGGTGAAAATTCCCCTGGTCAGCGGTACCGTACCTCATCTCGTGTGGGGGCGTTGGGGAGCTACCAAGGTTCTGCTGCGTCCGGCATCTCCCGGTACCGGCGTCATTGCCGGTGGTGGGGTGCGAGCGGTGATGGAGTCGGCCGGCGTGGCGGATGTCCTGACCAAGATTGTCGGCAGCAGGAACCCAATCAACGTGGTACGCGCCACTTTCGACGCCATCGACCGGTTGATGACCGCGGGCCAGGTGCAGCGGCTGCGCGGTGTTCAGGTTGCTGCCGCGGCGGACTCCGAACCCGCACCCGAGAATGTGCCAGCCGAGGAGAACGCTGACACAGTGGCGGCCGAGGAGGTTGAGAGCTCATGACCGCAGAAAAGAAAGACCCCAAGACCACCGAGAAGGCTCCGGTGGAAAAGGCGCCTGCGAAGAAAGAGGCCGCCAAAAAGGCAGCTCCGAAAAAGGAGCCGGCAAAGAAGGCCGCCCCGAAGAAGGCGGCTGCCAAAGAGCCGGCGAAAAAATCTGCACCGAAGAAGGCAGCCGCCAAGGCACCGACGAAGAAGGTCGCGGCCAAGGCTGCGCCGAAGAAGGCTACCGTCAAGAAGGCTGCGCCAAAGAAGGGCGCCTCGGAAAAGCCCGCGGTCACCAAGACCGCGGCGAAAGCTCCCAAGAGCACGAAGATTCTCAAGATCACGCAGGTGAAGAGCCAGATCGGTTATGCGAGAAAGCAGCGGCGGGTTCTGGCCGGGCTCGGTCTCGGTCGTATCGGCCGTACCGTTACCAGGCACGACGACCCGTGCATCCGAGGCATGGTTGCCAAGATCATCCACATGGTCTCGGTCGAGGAACTGGAGGGCTGAGCCATGGAACTTCATAATCTGCATCCGGCGCCGGGCGCCAAACGCCCGCGTAAACGGGTTGGGCGCGGTCCCGGCTCGGGCAACGGCAAGACTGCAGGTCGTGGCCACAAGGGCCAGAAATCGCGTAGTGGATACTCGCGGCGCTATGGCTTCGAGGGTGGTCAAATGCCACTCGTACGGCGCATCCCCAAGCGCGGATTCACCAATATTTTCAGGGTCGAGTTCCAGGTCGTGAATCTTCGCGATCTCGAGCGGGTCTTCTCCGACGGCGACACCGTCGCGCCGGAGGTTCTGGTTGAAAAGGGTCTGGCCCGAGGCGGCAAGCGGCTGATCAAGGTGCTTGGTGACGGTGATCTCACAATAAAGCTCAACGTTCAGGCCCATAAGTTCTCCGGTTCGGCCCGGGCCGGCATCGAAAAGGCCGGCGGCAGTTGTGAGGTGGTGACGTCGTGATCGAGAGCTTCCGCAATATCTTCGCCATTCCGGACCTTCGCAGGCGCCTGATTTTCACCTTCGCCTTGCTTGCGGTCTACCGGCTGGGTTCGTTCATTCCAATTCCGGGTATCGATCCGGTGGCGATTGCCGAATTCACGAAGGCGGCCGAGGGCACCCTGCTCGGGTTCATCAACTTGTTTTCGGGCGGTGCGCTCGGGAGGATGACGGTCTTTGCGCTTGGCATCATGCCGTACATTTCGGCATCGATCATCCTCCAGCTGTTGACGGTGGTGTGGCCGTATCTCGAGAAGCTCTCCAAGGAGGGCGAGCTCGGCCGCCGTAAAATCACCCAATACACACGTTACGGCACGATTGTGCTGTCGGTGATCCAGGGCATGGGTATTTCGTTCTTCCTCGAGCGGACGACCGCTCCGGGCGGCGCGTTTTTGGTGCCTGAGCACCTCCAGGGATGGGGATTTCGTTTGCTGACGGTGCTCACGTTGACCACCGGAACGGCATTTGTGATGTGGCTTGGCGAACAGATCTCGGAACGCGGCATCGGTAACGGCATCTCGTTGATCATCTTCGCGGGAATCGTCGTCGGCCTGCCGGGGGCGATCATCAACACCATCACCGATATGCAGACCGGAGCATTGAACATCATCACGGTCGTTCTGCTGGTCGTATTCATGATCATGGTGGTGGCCGCGATCGTGTACATGGAACGTGCGCAACGTCGCATTCCGATCCAATACGCCAAGCGCGTTGTGGGTCGAAGAGTGTACGGCGGTCAGAGCACCTACCTGCCGCTGCGCCTTAACACCGGCGGCGTGATCCCGGTGATCTTCGCTGCCTCGATCATGTCCTTCCCGCAGACCCTCGGCCAGATGATCGACAATCGTTGGCTGCAGAAAATCACCGAGGCTCTCGCATGGGGCGAGCCCATGTACAACCTGGTCTACTTCCTGTCGATCATTTTCTTCTGCTACTTCTACACCTCGATCATCTTCAACCCCGAGGACACCGCCGAGAACATGCGGAAATACGGCGGGTTCATCCCGGGAATCAGGCCCGGCAAGCGGACCGCCGAGTTCATCGACAAGATCCTCACCCGCATCACCCTGGTCGGCTCTGTCTACCTGGCGGTGGTGGCGATCCTGCCGAATATCCTGATCGCGGGATTCAAGGTCGCGACGATTCCGTTCATCGGGCCCACGCTCGATGCCTTCCTGCCCGCCTGGTTCACCCAGGGGCTCGGGGTCAAGTTCTTCTTCGGCGGCACCTCGCTGCTGATCGTGGTCGGCGTTGCCATGGACACGGTCAACCAGATCGAGTCACAACTGGTGATGCGTCACTATGACGGATTCATGCGTCGTGGCCGCGTGCGCGGGAGGCGCGGGTAAGCCATGATCTGCCTTAAATCAGAACGCGAGCTGGAGACCATGGACAGGGCCAACGCCCTCGTACATCGGGTGCTCCGCGCGGTCGAGGAGGCTGCCGGCCCCGGGATTTCCACCGGTGAGCTCGACAAGCTCGCCGAGGAGATGATTCGGGCAGACGGGGGCATTCCGGCGTTCAAGGGTTACCGCGGGTTTCCGGCGACTCTCTGCACCTCGGTCAACGACGTGATCGTGCACGGCATCCCGAAATCCAAGCACCGCCTCCGTAGCGGCGACCTCGTCAGCGTGGACTGCGGTGTTCTTCTTGATGGTTTCTACGGAGACGCAGCGGTGACCTTTGGCGTCGGCACTGTGAACCCGGAGGCGCAACGGCTGATGGAGGTCACGCGGAAATGCCTCGATGATGCCGTAGCTGCGGTCAAACCGGAGGGCCGGCTGGGCGATGTCGGCGCAGCAGTTCAAGTGCGCGCTGAAGAGGCCGGTTTCGGCGTCGTGCGGGAGTTTGTGGGCCACGGAATCGGCCGCGCTCTTCACGAAGAGCCACAGGTCCCCAATTACGGAAAACCGGGCCACGGCCAGCGCCTCAAGCCGGGCCTGGTCATCGCCATCGAGCCAATGATCACCGGCGGAAGCTGGCGGGTGTCAATCGACGATGATGGCTGGACAGCAAGGACAGAAGACGGTAGACTCGCAGCCCATTTTGAGTGTTCGGTGGCTGTCACTGCCGGCGGTCGTCGTGTGCTCGGTCTCGAGGAGTCTATACATGCCTAAGGAAGAGGCGATCGAAGTGGTGGCCACCGTTGTCGAGCCGCTGCCCAACGCGATGTTCCGCGTCGAGTTGGAAAACAGCCACGAAGTGTTGGCCCACATTTCCGGCAAGATGCGGAAACACTTCATCCGCATACTTCCGGGTGACAAGGTGCTGGTGGAGCTCTCTCCGTATGATCTGAAGAGAGGGCGCATCGTATACCGCTACAAGTAGAGGAGGACGGCGATGAAAGTTCGTCCATCGGTCAAGAAAATGTGCGCGAATTGCAAGATCATCCGCCGCAAAGGCGTGGTGCGGGTGATCTGCGTGAACCCCAAGCACAAACAGCGACAGGGTTGATCGGGGAGGTTTCTGGTGGCACGTATTGCAGGCGTTGATCTGCCGGCTGGCAAGAGAGTCGAGATCGGTCTGACCTATATCTATGGGATCGGGCGGAACCGCGCCATGAAAATTCTGGTGACGGCTAAGGTCGATGAGGGCATCAAGGTCAAAGACCTCTCCGAAGATGAGGTTCTGAGGATCCAGCAGGTCATTCAGAACGAGGGGATGGTCGAGGGTGATCTCCGAAGAGAGGTCGCCATGAACATCAAGCGGCTCATAGAGATCGGCAGCTATCGAGGCATGCGACACAGGCGGGGGCTGCCGGTGCGGGGTCAACGGACCCACACCAACGCACGTGGGCGCAAGGGCCCGCGGCGGCAGGCCGTGGCCGGTAAGAAACAAGTCGTGAAGAAGTAATGGCAATAGCAGGCGGGCAGGAGAAATAGTATGGCCACTGAACGCAAGGGTGGGCGAAAGTCGCGTCGGGAGCGCAAGAGCGTTCCCCACGCCGTGACCCACATTCACGCCACATTCAACAACACGATCGTCACCTTTGTGGATCCGAGCGGTGGCACCCTGTGCTGGTCCTCGGGCGGACGCATCGGTTACAAGGGTTCGCGCAAGGGCACGCCCTTCGCGGCACAGCTGGCCGCAAAGAGCGCGGCCGAGCAGGCCCAGGACCATGGGGTGCGATCGGTCGACGTGCAGGTCAAGGGACCTGGACCGGGCCGTGAATCGGCGATTCGGGCGGTTGCCGCAAGCGGGCTCGACATCAAGAGCATCCGTGACGTGACTCCGATCCCGCACAACGGATGTCGTTCGCGCAAGCGGCGCAGAGTGTAGGAGAGGGAAGTCATGGCACGATACCGAGGACCTGTATGTCGGCTCTGCCGCCGCGAGGGCATGAAGCTGTTTTTGAAGGGCGAGCGGTGCTACAAGGAAAAGTGTGCGATCGAGCGTCGCAACGCGCCTCCCGGCCAGCACGGGATGGGGCGCCGGCGTAAGGTTCGCGCATATGGCCTGCAACTCAGGGAAAAGCAGAAGCTCCGCCGCATCTACGGCATTCTCGAAGGCCAGTTCCGGCGCACATTCGACGAAGCGAACCGGCGCAAGGGCGTCACTGGTGACACCCTGTTGCAGTTGCTCGAGCTACGTCTCGACAACGTTGTCTACTCGCTCGGATTCGCCACCTCGCGTACCCAGGCGCGGCAGCTCGTGCGGCATGGTCACGTCAACGTCGACGCCCGCCGAGTCGACATTCCGTCGTTCCGGGTTCGTCCGGGGATGGAGATCACCATGCGCGAAAAGAGCCGCAAGAACCCCCACATTATGGAGGCGGTAGAATTTGCACAAGGTCGGGGTATCCCGCCCTGGCTCGAGCTCGAGGCGGATGCCTTCAAAGGTAAGGTCCTCGAGAACCCGAGCCGTGAAGATATCCGTTTCCCGATTCAGGAGCAGCTCATCGTCGAGCTCTACTCTCGTTAAGGCGGAGGCTACATGATCTGGCAGGATTTCCAGCGACCGGCCCAAGCACAGCCGGAAGAAGAAAGTCACGGTCCGACTTTTGCGCGTTTCCTCGCGCAACCATTCGAGCGCGGATGGGGCACCACGATGGGTAACGCGCTGCGGCGGGCACTCCTCTCCTCGATCCCGTCGGCAGCCATTACTGCAGTAAAAATCGAAGGCGCGGATCACGAGTTTTCGGCCGTTCCCGGAGTGGTCGAGGACGTTACCGATATCATCCTTAATCTTAAAAGGATCCCGCTCAAGACCCACGGTCAGGAGCCGGCCTTCCTGACATTGGAAGCGAAAGGCCCGGGCGAGGTCACCGCTGGGCAGTTCGCTGGTTCGAGCCAGGTCGAGGTGATCGACCCCGACGTTCATGTGGCGACCTTGTCCGCCGGCGGCAAGTTGAAAATGATCGTGCGTGTGGCTGCCGGTCGCGGATACGTTCCGGCGGAAGAAAACCAGACTGAAGATCTCGATGTCGGGTTCATCCCCGTCGACTCGGCCTACTCGCCTGTTCGTAAGGCGAACTTCCGCGTCGAGATGGCCCGCCTCGGCCGGATGACCAACTATGAGCGTCTCGTGCTCGAGGTGTGGACCAACGGCACGATCACCCCGGAGGAAGCGCTCAGCCAGGCCGCCCAGCTGGTGCAGGGCCACATGGATATTTACACATCGTTGGCCGAGGTCGAAGAGCCGGTGCTTCCGCCCGAGACGGAGACCGAGCCTGAAAAGGAAGACAGTATCCTCGACGACTCGATCGAGACGCTCGAGCTTTCAATCCGGTCGATGAATTGCCTGAAGAACGCCAACATCCGGACATTGCGCGACCTCGTAAGCCGCTCCGAGAAGGAAATGGTGGAGATCCGCAATTTTGGCGAGAAGTCCCTTAAAGAGGTGCGTTCCAAGCTCGAGGTCATGGGCCTCGGCTTTGGAATGAACCTCGATCTGTAGGAAACGGGAGACTCCCATGCGACACCGAATCCGTGGCCGCAAACTGGGCCGCACCACATCCCACCGCACGGCGATGTTCCGCAATCAGCTCACAGCCCTCTTCACCCACGAGCGGATCATCACCACTCTGGCCAAGGCCAAGGAGCTCCGCCCGTTGGCCGAGCGCATGGTCACCCTTGCAGGCACCGGTTCGCTTCCGGCGCGCCGCAAGGTTCTCACCATGGTTCCCGACAAGGAAATCGTGCGCCGGCTCTTTGACGAGGTCGCGCCCCGTTTCACCGACCGTCCGGGCGGCTACACCCGCATCATGCGTCTCGGTCGGAGGCACGGGGACGGCGCCGAAATGGCCATTATCGAGTTTGTCGATTACGACCTTGCCGAGCACGAAGAGGGTGGGAGTTCATCGAAGGACAAAACGTCCCTGATGGACCGCGCCAAGGGATTGTTCGGCGGCGGCGCCAAGGCAGAGGCCGAGGAGACCAAGGACGAGACTGCGGCGGCCGGAGAAACGGCCGAAGCGATCGAAGAATCGGCGCCCGCCGAAGACGAGGTCGAGGATGTCTTCGAGGCCGCGGCCGAACCCGAGCCAGTCGAGGAAGCGGTGACGGTCGAAGAAGTCGTCGAGGTTGCCGAAGCGTCCGAACCGGTTGAGGCCGAAGCAATCGACGAGGCCAAGGCCGAGGAGACCCAAGCTCCCGTGGACGATTCGGCCGAGGAGCCGGACGCTGCCGAGGCCGCTGAAGAACCGGAGGCTGTCGAGGCTACCGAGGTAGAAGAAGAGAAGAAGGACTCCTGAGGGCAGCTGATTTCAGAGTTATCGACGCCGCGGTTCTCCGCGGCGTTTTTCTTTTGATCGACTCGTCAGGTGGGTGCGTGTTTTTTGAACCGCAAAGACGCAAAGGACGCAAAGATTTTTTATATGATTTGGCGATGGCCTTTGCGATCTTCGCGTCTTCGCGGTTCATTGTTATAACGTGATGGACTCTCCGAGCTCGGGAATCACCGGCTCCCAGCCAAACTCCTCCTTCAGCCGTTCCGCGAACACCTGCTGTGCCCCGTACTCGCCGTGTACCAGAACAACCTGCTCTGGATCCCGGTCGCGACGCTCCATCCATATCATGAGCTCGCCTGCGTCGGCGTGTGCGGAGAGGCCCGAAACCTTCGAAATATGGGCATTCACCGGCACCCATTCTCCGTGGATTTTGATCTTCTCCTCGCCCTCGACGAGGCGCCGGCCCTTGGTCCCCTGGGCCTGGTAGCCGACGAAGATGACAGTGTTCTTTTCGTCGGGCAGACGCAGCTTGAGGTGATGAAGGATCCTCCCGCCCGTGGCCATGCCGGAGGCGGAGATGATGATGGCCGGGCCGTCCATCGAGTTGAGCTTGCGAGAATCGCGCGAGGAGGGCGTGACCTGTAGAGTTGGAGGGAAGATCGGGTTCTCGTGGTCGGCGAAGAACTCGCGCATCTCGGCGTCGTGCTCGGCGATGAAACGGGTGTAGAGCGCGGTCGCCTCGATGCCCATCGGGGTGTCGAGAAAGACCGGAATCTTCGGAAGATCTCCGTCCACCATGAGCTCGTGGAGCATGTACAGGATCTCCTGGGTGCGGTCGATCGCGAATGCAGGGATGATGATCAC
>JAOZUP010000143.1 GCA_029938595.1 Thermoanaerobaculales bacterium
GTGCGCCGTATCGGTTACGGCGCGAGCTTCGCGCAGAATGGCATCCTGCTCGGCCGGCGTCATCCACTCCCCCCCGAATTTCACGTATCCGCGCGCCTTGTAGGCCTCCTCCTCCGACATCCAGCGCCCGTCATGCTCCACTCGTCCGAGGGCGGCGTTGGCCTCCGGGTGGTCGGGGCTTATAGAAAGCACCTTCTCGTAGGCTCGCCGCGACTGGGTTCCCAGACCTTCGCTCGAGGCCCACCGTGCGAGCTCGAGCCACCCGTCGAGATCGTTCTCGTCCAGACGGCCCGCCCGTTCGTCGTAGTCGTCAAGTGGCGAGCGCCCTTCCTCGATTCGATCTACGCTCTCCATCGATAGGGTGATGCTCCCCGCGCCAATATCGATCTCCACCGACGATGCCGTGCGCTCGATGACGCGACCCTCGACGCTTCCGCCACTCTTCAAATGGACCACGTCAGCACGAATCGAAGAGACCGCGAAGACAACAAGACAACAGAAGAAAACCCGTAATGATTTGTTCATTTTCGAAAACTCCAGTGGTGTGGGTCATTCTATGAGAAGCGCGAGAACGCGTCAACCAAAATGAAAAGGGGCCTGGAAGGTGCCGGAAGGTGCCAGGCACCCGGGTATTGATGTTACGGCTCATCCTCCATCATCAATCGACTTGACGATGACCGAATCCACCCGCTGGATCTTCGCTCGGAAGTTCGGGTCCTCGACCCTTCGCAAAGCCGCCCTGCTCACGAGTCGACTCGCGGTCTCGAGGTGCTTATCGAGGCCCTCGGCCAGTTCCTTCACAGCAAATCCATAGAGCTCAACACCAAGCCAGGCCAGTATCTCTCGACCTTCTACGATCGTTTCCCCTCGTTTCCGTCCCTTGAGATCAGCAAGCGGGATCTCGACCGCTTCAGCCCCCCGATCGAGGAAGTCCCGGAGCTTCATCCCCCACCTCAACGAGACAGTGCTTAACCCGTCCATTCCGATCCGCGGGCGCGAATCGTCGACGGTGATCTCCCCTCCCCTCTCGCTCTTGGGAGGACGCCCGACTCGCCACCACGGAAGCCCACCGGGGTCCTCTTCCCGCCAATCCTCTTCCAATACGCCCGACATAGCAGATCGATACCCGGCTAAAGCGGGTCGGCGTTCGTCGTCAAAGGCCAGAAGCGTCTCATCGACATCGACCAGCCGGCGACCGACCGCCCTTCCAATCACCTCCCGGTGACCGCACCACCGATATTTTGCCGCGTCCTTCACGACCCCGGCCATGACCGGGTTGAGATGAATGTAGGCGATGAGTTGCCTCAGATACTCCGCGTCCCCAACAAACTTCGATCGATAACGGCCCTGCCAGAGTGGGCCGAACACCCGGTGCCGGCCGTTGTAACTCTGCGAATACCGATGATGGATGTATCGCATCGATCGCGACAACGACACTTCCCCCATTCGCACCGCGAGATGGTAGTGGTTCGACATAACGCACCAGGCAAGGACCTGGAAGTCGTCTCGCTTCTTTGTTGCGGCAAGCAGCGCCTCGAATCTGTCCGCCTCGCCCTCGTCACGGAAGACGTGCTGACCGCGAGACACCCGGTTGTACACGTGGTAGATCCCACCAGCCAACAGATTCCTCGGCCGACGACCCATCCCCCACCTCCACCTGGTTCGATGGAATGGTTATAACATCAATACCCTGGTGCCTGGCACGTTTATGAGTAGACCGACCACTCGCGATCAAAGACCCGTGCTACGATGAGCACAGAAAAGGCACTCTCACTGAGAATTGATTACTTGATCAACCGTTCTTGAAGAGACGCAGGTGAGATATGTGGGCGAGATCGTTGCGGCAGATGCTTCGAAGGTCATTGTTCAAGAAGACCGGCTCCCGGGGGAATCGTCGGCTGACCGTCTTCGCGATCGCGCTCCTGGCCATCCCAGCCACGGCCTGGCCGGCTGACATTCACGGCAATCGGTTCATCTTCGAGGGCCTTGACTGCAGCGAGGAGCGCTTCGAGGTCTTTGTCCGCGCCCTCGCGGCCGCCCAGCTGCTGGGGTACGAGACGCGCGACGTCGACAACCAGCGCCACACCTTCAGCGGCTGGCTCAAGACCCCGGACCGGCGTGTCGAGCTCTCGGCCGAGGTCGGTTGCTCCGGCACCGCCGATGCTTCGTCCGAGGGCATTCCCGGTTCTCCAGGCGTGGTGGTCGACGTATTGTTCCGAGCGAAGAGAGGCGGTCGTGCAGCCGCCCAGGCCGAGGCTGTCCGCTTCGAGACCCGGTTGCGCCATCTGGTCGTATCCATGAATCGTCCCAAGGCGTGTCTCGGCATCTCGGTGCACGACGTGGCCTCGCTCGAGGACGCAACCCGGGCGGCGCTCGGTGTTGAATCTGGTTTCGTGGTGGCCGAGATCCACGAGGGCGGGCCCGCCGCAGCGGTCGGGATCCAGCCAGGGGACGTGTTGCTCGGCGTAGACGGGATGGAGATTGCCGACCTCGCGGCGCTGGGCGAGCTATTGCGGATAAAGGTGCCGGGTGACGAGATCGTGGTTCTCGTGCTCCGTGACAGCGCCACGAGACGCACGACACTGGTGCTCGGTCGCAGAGAAATGGACGGGACGTGCGCAACAATGGCGCGATCAGCTGAGCTGGCGCCGGCCGTCGCGACAACGCCGTCGGCCCCATCTCTCACCGTCAGCGCGGTCGAGTTGGTGCCGCAGCCGGTGGCGCCAGGCGCTCCGTTCGATGTCCAGCTCATCATCGATGTGCTCAATCCGTCGATCACGACGGGCGAGGTCGACGTGACGCTGCGGGTGGAGATCCTGCGAGGCGGCGAGGTCCTATATACGGCGCGACCCGAGACGGTGCGCTGCACCAATCGCAACGCCACCAACGTGGTCAAACACCTGAAGGCTGGTCGCGATGCCGGCAGCTACGAGGTCCGCTTGACCGTCGAAGAGGGATCCCGGCGCGATCAAAGGACGGTCTCTCTGGAGATCCGTTAGGGAGGCGAGCATGGCATTGATGAGAGTCGCGGCACGACCGATCCTCATCCTGGTTGCGACCATGCTCGTTGTTGGTGGCGTCATCACACCGGCGCCCGCATCCGACGATAGCCCACCAGAACTCGCCCGATTGCAGCGAGAGATCGACATTCTGATAGATCGCGCGGTCGAATATCGCGAGGAGGGAGAGCATGAGTATGGGATCGGTAAACTCCAGCTGGCCATAACCTACGCACAAAGGGCCATGCAGGAATTTGGGGTTGAAAAGGCCTCTTTCTACCGCCTGATCGTCGAGGCCCAGGCCTCGGTCGTCGCATGCGCCCGTGCTCTCGATGCGATCCTCTACCAGATGGACTCCGAAGTCCGGAACTTTCACGTGGACCGGCTCGATGACCCTTCCGTGCGCAAAGCGCGACAGATCGCCGAGAGTCTGCAATCCGTTCCCGGAACCGCCGACGGCCTGGTGCTGGACCTGAGGATCGACCTTCGCGCCTACATCGCCGCCCTATATTCGCAACCCTTGCGGAAGTACCTCGAGCCCGAGGCCGAGGAACACCTCCAATTCGTCGTCGACACCATCGGGCAGGAGGTGGACCAAGCCTGTCGGACCGGATCGCTGGATGAGGCTCGAGCGCTCATCGATCACGCCCGCTTCCGCGGCGAGGAGGTCATTGAGGCTGCCCAGGCCGCCAAGCGTTGGACCGACCTCGTCTACAACACGGGGATGGATGTAGAGCTCGCAGGCCACCGCGCGACGGTCCTTCGCCAACGCGTTGAAGGGCTCGACCGCGATGTGGCCGAATGGGAGAGCGCCCTGGCGCTGCTCGATACCGGAGAAACGCAGCGACTCGAGCAGATGTTGATCGAAGCGAGAGAAAAGCTCCTACCAACTCTGTTGGAACAAACGATGCTGACGGTTGAGCTCGACGATGTCTACGGGTGGGGCCTGACTAATCTCCAGATGCTCGACACCGAGCTGTACTTCTCGACCAAGGACGATATGGGTCGGGATTGGGTCCAGAGCGCTCAGGCGATTGTTGATGGCGTCGTGGTCGAGATCGAGAATCTCGAGAATCTCACCGCGCAGGTCGAACGCTCTCGAGCGGTGCTCCGCGACCTCAGGATCTGGATTGACCAGTTTCAGGGTCCCGCCAATCTCGGTTTCATCGATGATTTTCTGGCCGAGGTGCTATCGACGGTGTTCGACCTCAGAGGGTGGAAGCTGCAGGTTGATAATCACCTGGAGCGCGGCCGGCAGTGTGTCGAAAACCTGGCTCGCGGCGCGGCGCCTTCTTCGACCCCGCCAATGCCCATCACCTCCCCTGCTGCAGTGGGATCCCCGGCGCCCGTGGCCCCGACGCCCCCGGCACGACCCACCGGAGTTCCGCCGCCGCCCGCCCCGGTTCCGACATTGCCACCACCATCGAGTATCCAACCCGATGTTGCCGGTGGGCTCAAGATCACCGGCCCGTCGCGCATCGGTGTCGGCTGGACCGTGACGCTGGTCGCCACCGACCATGGTGGACGTCCGGCCGTGGGTGTGTCCTGGCACTCCCTGTCCGACAACATCCAGCTTCACGACGACGGCACCGTCAAGGGCCTCGCCACCGGACCGGCGACGGTGATGGCCACGGTTGACGGCATGCGTGCGTTCTTCGACTTCGAGGTGGTCGCCGACGGCGGGGCGCCGGCGGCTCCCGGCGGGCCGCCGTCGCTGGTCACACCGCTGCCCGACGTGGCGGTGGTGCCCTCGGTCTCGCCGACTCCCATACCGGTGCCCCCTTCGACACCGCCGACGCCGGCCGACGCCAGAACCACCGACTGGCCGGACCCGGACCCGGCCCCGAGCTCGTGGGAGTCCGACGAGGACGGCGGTTCTCGGGTCGATGATGCCTCCCCCACGACGGCAGCGGCTGGCAGCGGCGGCGGTTTTGAAGACCTCGGCACCGAGGTCGGTGTCGGAGACGAGCCGGCCGAGAGATCATCGCCCACAACCGGTGCCGAGGCGCCATCCCTGCCGGGGGAAATCATCATTGAGGAGACCGCTGAGCCTGACACCTCGCCCCGGATCTCCGACGCTCCCGAGGCGGCCGGCGGATTCGAAAACCTGGGGATCGAGGTCGGCAGACCCGACGACCAGGCTCCACCGGCAGATCGGGAGCAGCCCGGTCAGGGAATCACCCCGATGGGCGCCGAAGCCACCGAACCATCGCCGCCTCAAGCTCCGGCCCAACCCCCTGGGCCGACCGACCCGCCCCCAACCGGGCATACGGGTTCGACGTCCGACGAGCCATCCACCACGCCGCCGGTCGAGCCGGCCGGACTCAACTTCATGGGCGTGGAGGTGGGTCAGATGCAGGCTCCAACCGGCGGTTCAGGGGGGGCGATTCCCTTATTGCCTCCGCCGGGAAGCGACGATTCCCGGGCTTCCGGTACTCCACCGCCGGGCGGCGCCCCGCCGCCCCCCGATGACGACCGGCGGCCATTCGTACCGCAGCGTGTGAACGTCACAGGTGCCGGTCAGCCCGCCGCCTACCACATCTTCGCCACCTGCTCCCGCCTCGGCTGGGCGGGCGCCCTGGCCCGCTACTCGGTGGGCCCGGCCGACACCGCCATCGCCGACCACCTGCTGGTCGCCGGCGAGCATGCCATGTGGGCCAACCGGACGTCGTACCCGCCGACCCCGGCCTGGCCCGGCTGGCAGGCTCGCCGCGGACTGTGGGGCGACTGGGCGGCGCGGTTGGCGCAGACCCGCGATCCGGTCTTCCGCGGTCAGATGGCCAACTCTCTGACAACCGCCCACGAGCCGCTGGCCCAGTCCCTGGCCGTCCAGACCGTGGGCGACACCTATCGCACGCCGAGCTGTGACGCCGAGTACTGCCGGCTCGGTTTTCTCATGGCCTGGGGCCAGCAGGCGCTGGCCATCTCCGAGGAGGCCCAGCGCAACGGCAACTCCCAGGTTGCCCAGGCGGCCGCAATCGACGGCCGGCAGCGGTTGCGGCTGGCCCGTGACCGGCTGCCGGGTTATCAGCGGATCATCCCAGCGTCCGGTCGTTGCGCCGACTTGACGTCGATCGGCGGCCAGCTCGAGGCCGCCATCGGCGGCCCCAGCACCGCAGCGGCGCGGGCCGCCTGGGAGACCGCGCTCAGAGCGATCATGGCCCTCGCCGGGGAGAGTCCGGTGCGGTCGGCTGCAGGCGGGTCCGCCTCCGCCAGTTCATCAAGCGGCCGGTGTCCGGTTGTCCACTTCAATGGCGAGATCGAAGGAGACTGGACCTGGGGTTACTGTGGTCTGAGATTCAGTCGGGTTGGTGACGAATGGGTTGGGGCCTTAATTCGGATCAACGATGCCATGTGGGACAATGGTCACCGAGCCGGTGAGCCCTACTATCGGCTACGGCGCACCGGCCCCCTGACCTATCAAGGGAAGTTGATCACTAAATGGGGGGATGGTGGTGTCCTATCGGAGGGTGATGTCACACCGGTCAACATCACTGTAATTATGGCCGGCCAGAGCCACCTTCTAAGGGCCGAAACACTCGTCTCGGGAGGGATGTATTCAAGGAACTTCGACGATTCGTGCAAAAGGCCCAATTTGCCGTCTCTCTCGATTGGATGCGCGCAGACCCAGAATGATCAACTCGAATGCAGCGTTGAATGTGATTCGGACCCCTATCTCGAGGAAGACCCGACCAGCGGCCCCGACAAGCTCCGTCAGCAGGGATATCCACTTATCGTCTTTGGACCGGCGACACTCATCCAAACCTCATCCTGGATCCTCGAGCACGCGGATCAGCCACTGTGTCTCGATTCCTTGTCACCTCCATCAGGGGCTGACGAATGGCGCCCGCCCGCTCCCTCTGGACCGCCTCCCAGCGGCGGACTCGGTGACATGCAAATGATGGGCGTCGAGGGTCCCGGCGACACCCGGGCCGGCCTCGAGCGCGCGGCCTGCGAGGCCGCCGGCCTCACCCAGGCGAACTGCTGCGGTGACTGGAACGGCCCCTGCCCGGACGGCACCACCGGCTGTCACCGCGTCTGGCGCTGCGACTGAAGGAAGGAAAAGGTGCCTGGCAGGTTTATGGCACGTTTAAAAAAAGGGTGCCACTGATCACAACCCCACGACCCCGATCTCCGTTTTCGCACTTGTTGTGAAGTTGTGATCAGTGGCACCATGCTGATACGATCATGGAGGCAACTCTGCGACAACCTGTTTTTGGGGGTGACGACGCTGGTAGGCGGTCACCCCCGGTACCTCGGAAAGGTGGAAGAACCATGGCAAAGAGTCGGGCCGTTGAGCCATCGGGATGCATAGTATTTCTGCTGCTGCTTCTGGCTTCCCCCGTTTCCGCCATGAACCTCTATGTCGATCGGTTGGACGACGAGTACAACGGTTGCAGTATGGAGAGTTGTTCGCTGAGGGAGGCTATCACCGTAGCCAACGGCAGTGACGTGTACGACACCATCATCCTTCCGGCGGGAACCGTCGAGCTCTCCCGTGTAGGGGCCGGAGAGGACGGCAACAGCACGGGCGATCTTGATATCACGAGGAGCGTGACCATTGTGGGCAAAGGGCCCGGTGTGTCGATTGTCGATGCCAATTATCTGGACAGGGTCTTTCATATCATGGGCTCTGGAGTTGTGGGGGCATTCGAAGGGATGACCATCACCCGAGGTGGAAACCTCGCCATGGGTGACGGTGGCGGCGGGATTTATGTCTCGCACGGGACGGCGGTCATTCTTCGCTGCGACGTTGTGGACAACGTATCCCCATTGGGAGGAATTACATCGGGGTGTGGAGGTGGGATTCAAGCCCGCACTGGAGCAGTCCTTTGGATCGAGGATAGCTCCGTCAGATCGAATGTCGCGGATAACCTCGGAGGGGGGATGTTCGTCAACAACGAGTCATCGCTTCATGTCCTCCGGAGTACGATCAGCCAGAACCATGCGAGCGTCGGCGCACCCGCGGTGTATTTTCAAGGGGATACTGGGCAAATCAACGACAGCACGATCAGCGGCAACTTCACCGGATCATTGGATTACGGCAGCATCTTTGTGAGCGGCAGCATGACACTGGGGTTCTGCACGTTGACTGGGAACACCGATCCCACCATCAAATCAAGCGCGGCAAATTCGGTCACACTGGGACGGACCATCATCCATGGGCAGTGCGGTGATTCGGGGATATCTCTGGGCGGCAACATCGAGACTCCCGGCAATACTTGCGGTTTGTCTCCTTTAAACGACCTCATGACGAGCGTCGACCCCGATCTCGGCCCGTTGGGCCTCTTCGGTGGCCTCACTGAGACCCATCGCCCTTCGCCTACCAGCGTCGTTGTGGACCTGATTTTCCCCCCGGGTGTCCCCGACTGTACACGCCCCGACCAGCGGGGCGTTCCCCGCCCCGCCGACAGTAGCGGAGGTGCGACGCCCCTGTGTGACGTCGGGGCCGTGGAATTGATCCATGGAGAGATTTTCCTGGACGGATTCGAATGCGGTTACACCGGGTCTTGGTCGAGCGAGGCGCCGTAGGGCAGATGGACGGGTGCCGGACTGGTGCCACTGGTCAGTGGCGCCATGATGCTGAGTTGTGACGATGTAATCAGACGTACAGGACCAGGCGATCGAGATAACTCTGATCTTCAACGAATTTCGCTTTGTATCGGCCTTGCCAGACGCCGCCGGTCCGACCGAAACGCCGGTTGAATCCGCGGCTGAATCTGTTCTGAATCCCGTGCATCCCGCGCCGAAGGGGGACCGACGAGCCTCGGACGACAAGGTGGAAGTGGTTGTACATCAAACACCAAGCGAAAACAGTCCAGCCATCACGCCTCTTGACGTCGCGAACGATCTCGATGAACTCAACCGCCTCGTTGGGATGAGCGAAAATCGGCTCGCCGCTCGATACTCGGTTGTACACGTGGTACAAACCACCCTCGATAATCTTCCTCGGCCTGCGCGCCACCGCCAGATTCCTCAACCGACAGCCTAGCTCAACTTCCCAACTTCCTAAAGCCTGGCACCGCTACTACCTACCTCCACCTGGTCCGATGGAACGTTCATAACATCAATACCCAGGTGCCTCTATAAAGAGTCAAGCCCAAATTAGAGGAGAAATGAACCTCGTCGTC
>JAOZUP010000144.1 GCA_029938595.1 Thermoanaerobaculales bacterium
TCGGTGAGGTTTCACAACTTCACCCTCACCGAGTCGACGCCCGAGGGCGCGACCACCGCTCGGCTCGCCGACCGCGAGGAACTCGCCGCCGCGGTCGAGCACCACATCGGCATCCCCGCCGACATCGTTCGTGAGGCCGTCGAGGGTATCGCCCTCGAGGCGGATATCTATTCATAAAGAAACTGGCTCGTCCCAAACCCTCGATTCTCTATGAGATGGATCGAGCCAGCCGCGAAGCGGCGACAGACAACCGGAAGATCAGGGTTGCGGCTGGCGCTGCAGCCGAAATCTGTCGCCCCTTCAGGGCTGGCGGCAAGGGGGTTCCGAAATCCTGGGGCTGACGCCCCAGGCTATGAATCTGTCGCGCCTTCGGCGCTCGGTCGTGCGCCCTATTCCCGCATCTCGCTCTCCTGAGAGGGCGAGTTAGCCGAGTGTTCGGCGGTAGCGGAGGCGGGCGACGGTGAAGATGATGACAGCCAGACCGAGCATCGCCAACGCCTGGGGCCAGAGAACATCGAGACCGACGCCTTTCAGGAAGATCCCGCGCAGCGCCGTGACGAAGTACCGCAGCGGTATCGCGTAGGTGACGAGCTGGAAGATCCGCGGCATGTTCTGGATCGGAAAGACAAAACCGGAGAGGTAGATCTGCGGCATCAGAAAGACAAAGGTCGAGATCATCATCGCCTGCTGCTGGGTACGCGAGACGGTCGACACCAGCAGACCGAGACCCAGAGAGCAGATCATGAAGAGCGCGGTCATCAGCGCGAGCACAGCGAATGAGCCCCGCAGCGGCACCTCGAACCAGAACAGTACCACCAGCAGACCGGTCACGAACTCCACCACTCCCACCATGGCGTAGGGCACGAGCTTGCCGGTGATGACCGCGCTCGGCGTCAGCGGGGTGACCAGGAGCTGCTCCATGGTGCCGAGCTCGATCTCGCGCACCAGGGCCATCGAAGCCAGCATCATGGCCATGATCATGATCAAGAGCGCCAGCACGGCGGGGACCATGAAGTAACGGCTCACCAGATCAGGGTTGTAGAGCACCTTCGGCCGGAGCTCGATCGGCGCCCGCGCGCCCGCCGCCTCTGCAGCGATCCGCAGAACACCCTGGGCGTAGGCGAGGCCGAGGGTGCCGACCATGGCATCGGATCCATCGGCCAGGACCTGGATCCTACCGGTGCGGCCGGCCTCCCGGTCGGCGGCAAAGCCCGAGGGGATGGTCACGGCCACCCGCGCCCGGCCGCTGTCGAGCCACGGGTCGAGGTCGTCCTGGGTCGGGACCGCGGCTACCTGGTCGAAGTAGGTGGAGGCGGTGAAGGCGTCGATGAGCTCACGGCTGGCAACGGAGCGGTCGAGGTCGCAGACCACGAGCTCCACCTTGCGGATGTCAGTTGTTGCGGCGTAGCCGAGGACGATGATCTGAACGATCGGCGCAATGAAGAGGACGGACAGGATCTTCGGATCCCGCCACAGCTGAATCAGCTCCTTGACCACGAAGCCGGCAATCGTCCGCACGCTCCCCATCTACAGGCTCCGCACCATGCGCACGGTCGCCGCGAGCAGCACCAGCGCGCCGAAGATCGCCAGCGCCGCCGCCTGCTGCCACCACATATCGGGACCAACCCCCTTGAGGACGATGGAGCGCAAGGCGGCGATGAAGTAGCGTGCGGGGACGATGGACGAGATGATCTGCAGCGCGCGCGGCATCGAGGAGATCGGAAAAATAAAGCCCGACAGCAGCAGGGTCGGCAGCATCGAGGACAGCAGCCCGAGCTGGAAGGCCACCTGCTGGCTCTCGGCCAGAGTCGAGATGAAGATGCCCCATCCGAGGCCACCGGCCAGGAAGAGCAGGGTCACGACGGCAAGCCAGAAAATCGAGCCCCGCACCGGCATCTCGAACAGGGCCCACGCGAGGAAGAGGGCGCCGGCCGCGGAGACCGACCCCACCAGCAGGTAGGGAAGGGTCTTGCCCAGCAGCAGCTCGATGGCTCGAATCGGGGTCGCGCGGAGGGACTCCATGGTTCCCCGCTCCTTCTCACGCACCACCGCGAGGGCGGTGGCGATGACCGAGGAGACCATGAGGATGAAGGCCAACAGACCGGGCACGAGGAAGATCGACGACTTGAGGTCCGGGTTGTACCAGACCAGGGGCGCCGCCTCGAGCGGCGAACGGAACTCGATTCCCAATACCTCGGGGGTGGTAGCGGCCACGATCTGGCGGGCATAGCTGAGGATCGTGCTTGCAGTTTGCGAGTCGGCGCCGTCGAGGATGAAGAGCAGGGAGGTCGGACGCAGCGCCGCCGCCTCGGACGCGAAGTCCGCCGGGATGACGAGCGCTGCCTGAATCGCTTCTGACGCGAAGAGGGCGTCGGTGGGCCGAACTTCGTCGAGGGTGGCGGCGCGCACGAAGAAACCGCTCTCGAGAAAGGCCTCGACGACACGCCGCGAGGCGCTGGTTCGCGAAAGATCGACCACGCCGAGCCGGATATCCGTGACGTCAAAGCTGAGCGCGTAACCGTAGATCATCAGCAGGACCAGCGGCATCCCGAGCAGCGCTATCGCCGTACGCCAGTCGCGTTTGAGCTGCAGCAGCTCCTTGATCGCGACGGCGAGGACGCGGCGGATCACGACGACTCCGCCTCCTCCGCCTCGTGGATGAAGCGGATGAAAACGTCCTCGAGCGACGGCGCCACCGGATTCACGGTTACGGGGCCAAACCCGGCGGCAACCAGGCTCCGCTCGATCGTGGCGGCGGCCTCGGGGCTCTCCACCACCGCGCGCAGACGGTCGCCAAAGAGGGCTGCGTCGACCACCTCGGAGAGGTTCTCGAGCTCCTCGACGGCACGGGCGGCATCGGCGCACTCGAGCTCCAGCACCGAGCCCTCCGGGAAGACTGCCTTCAAGCGCGGAATCGTGTCAAGCGCGAGCAATTTCCCGGCATGCATCAGTGCCACCCGATGACAGCGCTCGGCCTCATCCATCGAGTGGGTGGTGACGAAGATCGTGACGCCCCCCTCGGAGAGGTCGTCGATGAGGTCCCAGAAATCACGCCGCGCCTCGGGATCGACGCCTCCGGTCGGCTCGTCGAGAAAGACCACCGGCGGCTCGTGGAGCAGGGCGCAGGACAGCGCCAGCCGCTGCCGGAAGCCTCCCGGAAGGTCGGCGACGAGCGCCTGGCGCCGTGTCTCGAGCCCGGTGACCGCGAGCGCCCAGTCGCGCCGGCGCTCGAACTCGCGCCCCCACACGCGGTAGGTTCCGGCCCAGAAGCGAAGGTTTTCATCGACTGTGAGGTCGGTGTAGAGCGAAAACTTCTGCGACATGTAGCCGATGCGGGTCTTGATGGCGGCGGACTCGGTCGCGATGTCAAAGCCATCCACCGTGCCCTTGCCCGAGGTCGGCCGAAGCAAACCACAGAGCATACGAATGGTGGTTGTCTTGCCGGCCCCGTTGGAGCCCAGGAATCCGAAGATCTCCCCCCGCGCCACCTCAAACGAGACGTGGTCGACGGCTACAAAATCGCCGAAGGTGCGGGTCAGCTCCGACGCCGACACCACAATCTCACGCGCCGGATGACGGCCCTCGGCCGTGGCGCCGCTCACCGCCCGACGGCCCACTCCAACGCCGCCGCCGCGATCCAGGCGGTGACCCGTGTTCTCACCTGCGCTACCTCGGCCGCGGTCAGGTCCGCCTGCGCGTCGAGCATCTCCGAGATCGGTGCGAGACCGACGGCGTAGCGCTCGTTCGACGACTCCTCCCACGCGGCCGCAGCTTGTTGCGAGGCATCGGCTGCGCTGACCGCCTCGAGCGCGGCCTCGAGCTCGAGGCGGGAGTTCTCGACCTCGAGCTTGACTCTTCGTTCGAGCTCGCCGCGATCACCGCGCGCCGCATCCTGCTCGGCATGCACGGTCGCCGCCCGGGCCCGTGTCCGGTTGCCGTCGAAGAGCTGCCAACTCGCCAGCACCCCGACCCGCCAGGAATTGTTCCACTCGTCCTCGAGGGGCAGGAAGCGCTGGTTGGGGCGCGCCACCATCCACTGACCGGCCAGCGCCACCGCCGGCCGGCGAGCCGCGTTGACCACCCGCTCGCGGGCTCCGAGACCGCCGATTCGGGCGTCGGCGATCTTGAGGTCCGGTCTCTCGGCCAACGCCTCGGCCTCGAGCTGCGAGAGTCCGATCGGTGCTGACGGCACGGCCGAGGTGCGGGCGTCGGCGAGGATAATCACCGTGTCGGGGGCGAGGGCGAGGAGCGACCGCAGACTTGCCAGCGTCTGCCTCTCCTCGGTCTGCACGCGGATGAGATCGACATCAGCGGCTGCGACTCTCGCCTCGCCGGCAAAGACGCTGGCATTGACGGCCATACCGGCGGCGCGCAGGGCGCGCGAGTCGTCGAGCAGGCGTGCGGCGCGCAGGCGCTGAGCCTCGGCGACCTCCACCGCGGCCGCCGCAGCAACCGCCCTCCAGTAGGAGGAGCGGGCGTGGAAGCGGAGGTCGAGAGCCGTTCGTTCCGCTGACCAGTTCGCCGCGTCCTGATCCATCCGTGCGGCCTCACGGCCGGCACTGATGGCGCCACCCGTCCACAGGGGCTGGGTCAGCGAGAGGTCGGCCTGATACCAGGTCGTGATGTTGGGAAAGATGACGGTGGGGGGCTGGCCCGGACCGTCGAGCGGGGCCGAGAACTCAGGCACGCCGTTGAGCTGGGCGACGCCGGCGGCGGCAGTGAGCACCGGCATGCGAGCGGCGTCGGCCGCCTCGACGGCGGACACTGAGGCCAGTACGCGGTCGGCAGCCGCCTCGGTGAGGGTCGAGGCCTCGACCGCCATCCGGGCGGCGGTTTCGGCGTCGAGACGCACGCTCTGGGCGGCGGCCGGGACGGTCATGGCGAGGATGATCAGGGTCGGCTCGAGAATGCGGGTAAATCTCATGATGATGCCTCCATCAGCACTTCAGGCTCCGGCGAACGGGTGAGGTAGAGGAAGGCGTCCTCGAGACCGGCCGGGATCGGGCGCGCGCCCTCCACCGGAACACCACTGTCCCCGAGAGCTGTACGAACGACGGCAACCGGATCTCGGGCGCCTTCGACGCGGACGTGGAGAGTGTTGCCGAAGACGCTGACATCGGCCACGTTCTCGATCTCAGCAAGGATCTCGGCCGCCCGCGTCCGTTGCTCCGCCGTGACCTCGACGATCGAACCCGGCATCAGGTCGGGGATTTCCTGAGGGCGGGCGTCCGCGAGGATTCGACCATCATGCATCAGGAGGACGCGGGTGCAGCGCTCGGCCTCGTCGAGGTAAGGGGTCGCGATGAGCAGGGTCA
Source organism: Thermoanaerobaculales bacterium (assembly GCA_029938595.1). Taxonomy (GTDB): domain Bacteria; phylum Acidobacteriota; class Thermoanaerobaculia; order Thermoanaerobaculales; family Sulfomarinibacteraceae; genus Sulfomarinibacter. The sequence continues at coordinate 5,316 of JAOZUP010000144.1, forward strand.
AGCCCTCGCCAACCAGATCGGCGAGCAGGCGCCAGAACTCGCGCCGGGTCACCGGGTCGACACCGGTGGTCGGTTCGTCGAGGAGCAAGATTTCCGGCGAATGGATGAGGGTGCAGGCGAGGGCGAGCTTCTGCTTCATTCCCCCCGACAGACGGTCAGCGAGCCGTGAGCGGAAATCCTCGAGGCCAACCAGCTCGAGGAGCTCGGTGCGGCGCACCTTCCAGGCCGGCACCCCATACATGAGGGCAAAGAACTGGATGTTCTCGTCGACCGTGAGATCGCCGTAGAGCGCAAAGCGCTGGGCGAGGTAACCGAGCCGGTGGTGGAGCGCCCTCCGCGTCCGCCAGGTGTCGGCGCCGAAGGCCTCGGCCTCGCCGGCGGTCGCTCGCAGCAGACCTGCCAGCACACGCAGGGTCGAGGTCTTCCCCCCGCCATCCGGGCCGATGAGCCCTACCACCTCGGATCGCCGGACCTCGAGATCCACGCCGCGGACCGCGTCGGTGGAACCGTAGCGCACCACCAGACCGCGGGCCGCGAGCAAAGTTTCGTCGCTCACCGAACCGGCCCGGCGGCCGCCACGCCGAAGTACGCGTCGCCCGGCATCCCGGGCTTGAAGTGGCCGTCGGTATTGTCGAGAGAGATCTTGACCCGAAAAACGAGCTTGGCCCGCTCATCGGGCGTCTGCACGTTCTTGGGCGTGAACTCGGCCACCGGAGAGATAAAGGACACGGCGCCGGTGAAGGATTGAGCGCTGCCATCAACCCGAACCTCGACCGGGTCGCCAAGATTGACCTGCGACAGATTGGGCTCGTCGATCCAGACCGTCAGCCACGGCCGTGCGATGTCCGTGAGAACCGCAATCGTCGCCCCCGGGTGAAGGACCTCGCCGGGCTCGGCCACCCTCCGGGTGATCACTCCATTGCGCGGCGCTGGCACGGTGGCGTCGGTGATCTGTTGCTCGACCGCCGCAACCCGGGCCTCGGCGGCGGCCCGCTTGGCGCGCGCGGTCTCGATCTCCTGCCGACGCGGTCCGGCGACGAGCTTGTCGAGCTGCGATTTAGCCGCCGCCACCGCTCGCTCGGCGATATCGCGCCGGGTTGCCGTGTCGTCGCGCGCCTTCTCGGTCGCCGTGCCGCGCTCGGCGAGCCCCTCGAGACGATCGAAGTCGCGGCGGGCGGCATCGAGCTCGGTCTGGGCCTGAGCGAGCTGATCCTCGGCCCGCCGCAGGTCCTCGGCGCGGGTGCCCGCGAGCAGCAGCCGCAGACGGGCGTCGGTCGCCGCGGCATCGGCACGTACCTGCGCGAGTTGGTGCTCGGCGTCGATCGCGTCCAGGCGGGCCACGACCTCGCCTTCCCCAACCTCATCCCCTTCCTCGAAGGGGGCCTCGAGGAGCCGGCCGCCGACCTTGGCGCCAAGCCGGATCTCGGTCGCCTCGATGTGCCCCGAGGCGTGGATCGGGCCGCTGTCGTCGCCCTGCCGGCAACCAACGGTTGCCAGGGCGGCGGCCGCGACGACGATGACGATCATGAGTGAGGTGCGAGGTTTCATTTTTCATTTCCTTTTCGTGGCTCGGCGGAGACGCCGTGCAGGGCCAGATCGCCGAGGAGGCCGGCGATGTCGGTTTCGGCTGCGGAAAGATCGAGCGCGGTGCCGAGCTCGGCCGCGCGTTCCCGCAACGGATTGATGCTGGTGAGGAAGAGCGCCGCGCCGACGATCGAGAGGTGGGTCAGTACCGGATCGGTGTCACGGAACTCGCCCGCCTCGCGGCCCTCGGCGAGGAGGCCGCCCACCACTTCGATCATTCCGAGCATGCGGCGCAGTACCTCGGGTGCGAGGTTGGCGCCGCCTGAGGCGATCTCGCGCAGCATTATGCGGGGGTGGTCGGGAATGCTGTGGACGATGCCGACGATGGCGCCGATCACCGCCTGCAGACGCGCGCTCGCCGGCCCCTCGGTCGCCGAAGCCGCCGCCAGCGCCTCCTCGACCCGCTCCAAGTTGTGGGTCAGAACGGCCGTGTAGAGGGCCTGCTTGTCGCCAACGTGGTAGTAGAGCATCGCCTTGTTGACGCCTGCCCGGCGCGCGATCTCGTCCACCCTGGCGCCGTCGAAGCCCTTGTCGGCGAAGATCGCCGACGCGGCGCCGACGATGCGCTCCCTCGTGTGAGATGACGGTGTGTCCGCCACAGCTCGACCCACCTGGTCCCCCATTTAACCAAACGGTTAAACTAACTAGTTAGTAAAATACGACTCCCTACCGGCCCTGTCAACCGACAAACCCGCAAATCTCACCACGTTGCACCCATCGGGAATATGTGGCATCGTATGCGCCATTAGATTTGAGGAATGAAACTGGGGAGAGTATTTGAAATGACCTATCTGATTCTGAACCGCAAGCTCGAGAGTTTCTTGATGCTGATCTTGATTGCTGCGTTCGTCCTTGCGGCGAGCCCCGTACTCGCCGAGGATGGCGAGAAGAGCTGGCAGCCCCAGCCGCCCATGCCCGACGACTTCGACTGGGTCCAGATGACCTCGGGCGAGTGGCTCAAGGGCGAGATCATCGCCATGTACGAAGAGGAGTTCGAGTTCGACAGCAAAGAATTTGACATGCAAACTCTGGACTGGGAGGACATCCAGCAGATACGGTCGGCGCAGACCATGCAGGTGGCGTTTCTCGACGACACGATCGCGATCGGAAAACTGCTTGTCGACGGCGACACCGTGCGGGTGATGGGCGAGCAAGACTGGGAGTACGAGCGCGCCCAGATCCTCTCCATCACCGCCGGAGAGCCCAAGGAGTGGAATTACTGGTCCGCCAAGGTGAGCGCAGGGTTCAACATCCGCTCCGGCAACACCGACCAGACGGAGTTCAACACCAAGGCAGACTTCATGCGCCGGACTCCGAAGAACCGCATCAACTTCGACTACCTCGGAACCTTTTCAGAGACCAATGGCGAAACCATCGCCGACAGCCAACGCGCGAGTGCCGGCTGGAACCATTTTATCTCGCGACGTTTCTACATCACTCCGGTGTACGGTGAGTACTACCGGGATCCCTTCCAGAACATCGCCAGCCGATGGACCCTCGGCACCGGCCTCGGCTACCAGATCATCGACACCTCGAAGATCAACTGGAGTGTGGATGGCGGCATCGCCTACCAGCTAACCAACTTTGACGACGTGCTGTCGGAGGAGTCGGATTCGGAGAGCTCGCCCGCTCTGGTGCTCGGCACCAAGTACGACAACGAGCTGACAGGCTGGCTGGACTATTTCTTCGCTTACAAGTTCTATATCGTCAACGAGGAGTCCGGGACCTACACCCATCACCTGGAAACCGGGTTCGAGTTCGATCTGATTGGCGACCTCGACTTCGATGTCACCTGGGTGTGGGATCGCATCAAGGATCCGCGACGGAAGACTGATGGAACCCTCCCGGACTCGGACGACTTCCGGATGATGTTCGGACTGGGTTTCAGCTTCTAATCGCCCACCCACCCAGGTACAAATTCAGGGCACAAGGCCACCTGCCCGGGTGCAGGTGGGTGCGGGAGAGTCGGTGTTAGGCTTACCTGAACCAACTATAAGGGGTGACTTCATGATATCCATCTGTCCGAAATCCGTGGTGTTGCTGGTTGCCGTTGTGTTGGTGAGTGGGGGGCTCTGTTCGCTGGATGCGCAGCAAGGGTCTGAGCCGGCGGCTACCGCCGAAGACCCATTGTTGATCGAGTTCCGGGAGCTTTTCAAGGCTGCTGAGGAGAAGAAACAGGAGTATGACCGGATTGAAGGCGAGATCACCTCGGCAGCCGGTGGAGACAAG
>JAOZUP010000550.1 GCA_029938595.1 Thermoanaerobaculales bacterium
TGCTCTGCGGGCAGATTGAGATGGATGGACGGCCTTTGTGTCTTCGTGTCTTCGTGTTTGCGACGTAAGCGGGGGCAGCGTCTGGCACGTCAGCCGAGGGCATCGACGAGCTTCTCGGCCAGCTCTTCGCCTAGCCGGAGGTAGGTGGCTATGCCTTCGGCGTCGATGTTGTCATCGTGGACCCCGGCAGTTACCACCGTGACCCGCCCCAGGGTTGCCGCGAGTTTCTTCGCGATCCCCCTCGCGATCGGCTCCTCCTTGTGCGGTGGAATGGTCAGCACCGAACAGGAGGCCGACCACTTCGTGTCTCCGCCCTTGGCGCCAGACGGTTGCGCTAGCACCACGCAGCCGATGTGGGGCCGCTCGCCGCCGCCGACTGCCACCACAAAGTCATCGCCGACAACCTCGGTCCGCGCCTCGAGGTATCGGCCGCTCGAGGGATCTTCCACCCGGCAAATCAAGCTCTTCACGCCACCTCCCCACACCGGCGTATGATGCGTATTATATGACGTCTTTTAGGACCTATCGGGAGGATGAGAGATGCGTTCGAGTACCTACCTGTGCTTCTTCGCCGCCGCACTGTGTCTGTCGACATCCGGCAATGCGATTGAAAATCCCGGTCCGAGCCGAGCCGAGGTGGAGGCGATGATGGGGTTGCCGTCCGAGGGCGATCTGGTCCGCGGCCAGCTCGACACTGCAGGCTTCGTGGTCGGGCCAGCAGCCGCCGAGGAGGTCGTGGCGGCGGCGGTCCGGCTCGAACAGGAAAGCCTCACCGAACAGGACGACCGTCTGGGCATGGCGCTGGGAGACGGCTTCATCGGCGGCGTCTGCCCCCACGATGACCACCTCTACGCGGGCCGGGTCTACGTTCACCTCACCGAACGCATCACCGCCCCGCGGGTGCTTCTGATCGGGGTCTTCCACAAGGCGCGGTTGTGGGACCTGAAGGACCGCATCGTCTTCGACAGCTTCGAGGCGTGGCACGCCCCCTGGGAACCGATGCGCGTGGATCCCCTCCGCGGGGAGCTGATCGCCACCCTGCCCGACGATGCCTACGTCATTGATAACACCATGCACTGTCGTGAGCATTCTCTGGAGGCTCTTCTGCCCTTCCTCCAGCGTGGGCATCCCGAGCGCAAGATCGTCCCGATCCTGGTGCCGTATATGGGGTGGGATCGTTTGACCGAAATCACCGACCGGCTCGCGTCGGCGGTGGCCGAGATCATGAACACGAATGGATGGCTGCTTGGCCGCGACCTCGCTATCGTCATCTCCTCGGATGCGGTCCACTACGGTCCGGATTTCGATCATGCGCCCTTCGGCACCGATGCGGAGGCCTACGAGCAGGCCGTCGCCCGGGACACCGGGCTCGCCCGCGACCACCTCGAAGGCGCCCTCGATCCGAACAAGCTCCACGGTCTCCTCGATACCCTGGTCGACCCCGAGGACCTCAGCTACCGCCTGCCGTGGTGCGGGCGTTTCTCGGTGCCTTTCGGTCTCGAGCTGCTGCGCAAGATCGCCGCCGATATAGGTGGAGGCATCCCGGAGGGGACGCTCCTGCGTTACGGGACCAGCCTCTCCGAACCCGAGCTCCCAGTGTCGGCCGAGACGCGGGAGAACGGACTCGGCTACACCGCGCCCTCCAACCTGCACCATTGGGTGGGCTACGCCGCTGTTGGATACCTGCTGCCGAATTGACCCACTGGTGGTTCTGTCTGTCGCCGCTTCGCGGCTTGCGGATTATTTGACCTCGTCTTTCCTGGGGCTCACGCCCCAGGCTAATTGTCTATCGCGCCTTCGGCGCCAGACGGAGGCTGTGGGCTATTGCCCTGGAATTCGCCCTGAGGCCACGCAGGCTGAAAATATGGTGGCATATGGCGCATCGGAACCAGTTTTCGCCGAGCGCCGAAGGCGCGGCAGATACATAGCCTGGGGCGTGAGCCCCAGGAAAGGGATGACCAAAAATCCCGAAAGCCCGGAACGGGCGACAGATACACAGCGGTAGTCCTCTCCCCTTGCTCGGCCCTTCAGCCCCACACCAGCCACATATCGAGAACGGCGATGTCGGCCTTTTTGGCCTTGATTGCTTTCTCCTCGATCCGCTCGGCTTTCTCTTCGGACTCGGCGGCGATGCGGTCAATCTCCTCCTGGAGCTCCTCGGCAAGGCTCTCGAGCTCTGCCTCGAGGCGTTCGATCTCATTCTCGGACTCGAGCACCGACGACTCCGCACTCTGCCGCATGCGTCGCTTTCCGGCCGCGGTCTTGAGCCTGGAGGCGGCCTTACTCGAGGCCGTGCGGACGCTCTTCGACCCCATCAGAACCGACAACAGCCCCTCCACAATCCCCATCTTCTCCTCGGCCTTGCGCGACTCGAGTTGGGTTCGATCCCGTTCTAGTTCGTCCCGCTCCTTGGCAAGCCTTTTCTTGAGGGTCTTCACCCGCCCTTCGTACCGTCTGCGCCCGCGCTCCTGGGTCGCGTCGTCCGCCCGGTCCGCCACCTCCAGGCAACGTTCAAGGAACTCTTCCTCCGACTCCCCAACCTCGGCAA
>JAOZUP010000004.1 GCA_029938595.1 Thermoanaerobaculales bacterium
AAAACACCGCTGGGTGTGGTGCATCGGCGGCCGTAGCTGGAAGCTGGTGAGAAATACAGGCTAGGAGGTTCGAATGTTCGGAAGTCTCGGCCTTCCCGAGTTGTTGATTTTGCTCGCGATAGTGGTCCTCATCTTTGGTGTCAATAAACTCCCGCGTCTCGGCAAGGGACTTGGCGAGGGCATCCGAAACTTCAAGGATTCAGTGCGCTCAGATTCGAAGGCGGAGGACAACGACACCGCTGAGGAGTCACCCCGGGAGAATTCTGACTCATAAATCATGCGGGCTGGCTCGCACGCCTTCCTGCTATCCTGGAAAGTATGGCCGAGGACCACGCGGTACCATCACAGCGGATACGTTGCGTCAGCAGCGCCAAGCTGGCGCACTTCCTCAAGCGCGAACCGCGCTTGGCCTCCGCCACCGATCTCGATTTGAATCGAATATTCCGCGAGCTCCTCAAACGGGCTAATGATTTTCTTCCGTCGGATGCAGGCACGATCTACCTGGACGACCCGCTGGAAAAATCGGAAGATGCCAACAGACGATCGCTCGTGGTCATCGCCAGCTTCGGTCCGAAGGGTGAGGATCTGATCGAAGAGCGATTTGACACTCACAAGGGAATCATCGGCGAGGTCTACCGAACGGGCCTTTCATACTCGTGCTCCGAACCGCTCGCTGATCCGATATTCCGGAGCGGACCGGGGTTGCGGATCGGATTTTCCATCGAGTCCGTGGTGTGTGCGCCGCTTGAGGTCGAGGGCCGCACGATCGGCGTCATCGAGCTCCTCAACCACAGCGGGGGGCACGGGTATTCGGACGCTGATCTCGCGCTTCTCGGAATATTTGCACGCACCATCTCGCTTTCGATCGTCAACGCCATCGAAGCCCAGCGCTCGAAGGAGATCGCCAAACGGGACGAACTCACCGAACTCTATAACGATCGCCATCTCCACAGCAGTCTCTTACAGATTGTCGACCGAGCAATTTCCGAGGGCACCGAATGCGGCATCATCTTCCTCGATCTCGACCACTTCAAAGAGGTTAACGACACTCACGGGCACCTGATCGGCAGCCGGTTGCTTCGTGAGGTCGGGGCGACCCTCCGGCAGATCATCCCCGGCAACGGGCTCGCAGCTCGTTATGGCGGCGACGAGTTTGTCATCGCCCTTCCCGGGGCCGGCCGGCAGGAGTGCTTCTGGGTCGCTGAAACGATCCGGCAAAACATCGCGGCGACCGCGTTCGTGGTCACGCCGGATCCGGAGGACCCTGGCGCCGGTCCGGCTCTCCGCATAGAGGGTGTGGTGACCTGCTCAATAGGAATCGCAACCCTCCAGGCAGACGTTCTCCCGGAACTCACCGTCGGCGGAGATGCCGGCACTGCGAAAGACGAGATTCTACGCATGGCCGACACATGCATGTATGCGGCCAAGGAGCTCGGACGAAATCGCACAGTTCCATACTGGGATCTCGGCCGGTTGCTCGCCACGGGCATCGAGTAATTCGATGAGGACCAGTGGACTGCAACTCGCCGTCCTTGAGGGCGGTCTGAGGCGTGACTGCATCGGCCGATTCGCGACAATTCCAGCGGATACTTGCACTTCGCCGCCCTCGCCGCCAATCCCAGTGGGATGTGCGGGATAGCTACCCCACCAGCTCGGCAACCCGACCGTTTCGTGCCCGCGCATACTCTGCTACCTCGGCGACGGCCTCGATCGCCCTTTCGACATCCTCATCGGTAGTGAAAACCCCGGGCGAAAAGCGAATGGTTCCGTGCTCCTCGAAGGTGCCAATACCTTCGTGAACCTGTGGCGCACAGTGCAGACCGGTGCGGGTGATCACGTCGTGCTCGACATCGAGGAAGGTCCCGGCCTGGTCCGCCGGTAAGCCGTCGAAGTTAAAAACGAATACGGGCAGATGGTCCCGCTCCATGTCAGCGCAGTAAAGCCGAACCCCCTCGATGGCGGCAAGGCCCTCGTGAAGCCGTCGCGCATGCCTCATCTCATGCTCGAAGATCGCATCTACACCGCCCCGTGCGGCGATCCACCGCTGCGCGGCGAGAAGACCGGAGACGCCCATGATGTTGACCGTGCCAAATTCCATCCGCCACGGGAATTCCATCGGCTGGCCCTTGAGCGCGCTCATGACCCCGGTCCCCCCGGCTCGGCAAGGTGTGATGTCGATGTGCTCACAGATGTACATGCCGCCAGTCCCGGACGGGCCGAAGAGCGATTTGTGACCAGTGAAGCACACCACGTCGATCATCATTTCGCCTACGTCGATGGGTACGAGCCCTGCGGTCTGGGCGGCATCGATGGCAAAGGTCACCCCGTGAGCACGACAGATACGGCCGATCTCGGCAACCGGCTGAATGGTCCCAATGACGTTCGAGCCGTGGTTGACAATCACCAGTTTGGTATTCGGCCGGATCCGCTCCTCGATATCTCCGGGATCCACGTAACCGCGAGCATCGAACGGCAGGAATTCGACCTCGACGCCGTTCTCGGCCTGCCGGTACATCGGCCGCAGAACCGAGTTGTGCTCGAGACAGGTGGTGATTGCATGGTCGCCCGGCTTCAATACGCTTGAAATCAGCAGGTTGAGTGCATCCGTCACGTTATAGGAAAAGACCAACCGGTTGCGGTCGGTTCCGCCGAAAAAGTCGGTCAGCGCCTGCCTTGCTTCGGCAAGGGTTTCCTCCGCCTCGAGCGCGAGGTCGAAGCCCGTGCGACCGGGATTGACGCCACGCGCGGAATAGAAGTCGCACATGAACTGGATCACTTCGGGGGGTTTTGGAAAGGTGGTAGCGGCGTTGTCGAGATATACGAAATCGGACATATTTCACCTCAAAGGGAGCTCAATACGATCGTCGATCAGAGCCCGCAATATACGATCGCGGGACGACTGGATCTGGTTTCGCACGCAACTAATGACATTATCCGGGTCGCGACGATGCAGCAGCTCCACCAGTTGTTCGTGCTCCGACCGCATTTCGGATGCAAAGTCGCCAAGGTCGAGACCGAGGAAGAAGAAACGCTGCATGCCACCGAGAAGATCGCGGAGTATCGCCACGAGACGGCCGTTGCGCGAAAGCTCGGCCAGCCGAATGTGAAACTCGAGATTGCGGTCGAGGAAATCTGCGTACGATTCCCAATCATGGTAGGTGTACTCGGTGGCCGCGATCTCTTCGAGCCGGCTCAGATCGTCCGTGGTCGCGCGTGACGCCGCCAATTCGAGCGCATAGGTCTCCAGCAGCAGCCGCAGGTCGAAGCAATCGCCGATCTCATTGAGCGAAATCTGGTTGACGAAGTATCCTTTGAAAGGCTGGTTGGTCAGGAGGCCGTCTTGCTGAAGGCGTCCGCACGCTTCTCGAACCGGCACTCGGCTCGAGCCGTACAGGCCCGCCAGCTCCTGCTCGGTCAGCGACGCCCCAGGACGGTGACGCAGGGTGATGATGTCGCGCTTCAGCGCGTTGTACACGTCCTCCGCAACAGTCCTTCGCTGAACGCCAGTGATCGTTGCACCCTCTGCCATTAACAGCGATTGTATACAAATTGTATACGAAAAACAACTTTCGATCGGATAGCGACGTGTGGCACCGGTTGTGGGGGATTTGAATCAGGACCCATTACCCCTTACCCACGTGATTCTCGAACACGCCGAGAATCTGCTACTGTGTCTCTTGACACGATGTCGCATCGACGCTATCTTAGTTTGCAACGATGATAATGAGACTGGATTAACACTATGAGCAGTAAACTTGCACAACGGGCACAGAAACTCTTCATCCAATACCTGAGGGAGAACAACCTCAAGGTGACCCAGGAACGGTTGGCGCTGCTGGATGAGATCTTTGCCACCGATGAGCATCTCGACGCCGACGATCTCTTGGCGCGGATGAAGAGCAAACAACGAAAGGTGTCGCGGGCCACCGTCTACCGCACTCTCGACCTGCTCGTCCAATGCGGTCTGGTTCGGAAGAGCCGTCTCGGACGTGAGCATTACTTCTACGAGAAGATGGAGCCGGGCGGCGGTCACCACCACATGGTCTGCACCGCCACCGGCAAAATCATTGAGTTTTGGGATGCCGATCTCGACGAGCGGCTGCGCCGTCTGTGCCAGGAGCACAAATTTCGTCCGTCCTTCATCTCGATCCAGATCCAGGGGCTCAGTGAGGAAGGCCAGAAGGTCGAGCAGGACACGTCGTTCTTCTGATCACCGACTGATAACGACTCGACGCCCCGCCGGAAACAGCGGGGCGTTTTTTCTTGATGCCGGATGCGACGAAATCATAAATCCACCCGTCTCGATGTCAAGGGTTGATTGCGTAGATCTGGAATCCGGTATCCGGTATCTGGTATCTGGTATTCGGGCCGTCACTCCTTCGTGAAGCTCAGCCTCGCGAAGCGGCGCTTGCCAACCTGGACCAGCATTGGTTCGGTCGCGGTTGTAGCCACGTCGGCTTTGACGTCACGGACGCCCACGCCGTCGACCCTGACGCCACCCTGTTGGATGAGCCGCCGGGCATCGGAGTTCGACGCCGCCAGACCTCCCTCAACCAGCACTTTGGACAGCAGCATTCTGCCGCCGGAGGCGGTCACAGCGATGTCGGGAATCTCCTGCGGAAGTTGTCCGGACGAGAACACCCGCTCGAACTCCCGCCGGGCAACCGCAGCATCCTCGGCGGAGTGAAACTCGGTGACGATCGCGGCCGCCAGTTCTTTCTTGGCTTCCATCGGGTGCTTTGCGCCGGCCTTCACGCGCTTGCGCTCGGCCTCGATCTCGTCGGCGCCGCGATCGGTGAGCAGTAGCCAGTACTTCCACATGAGGTCGTCCGAAATCGACATGAGCTTGCCGAACATCTCGGTTGGCTCATCCTCCACAGCAATATAGTTTCCAAGCGACTTCGACATCTTCTCGACACCGTCGAGGCCCTCGAGCAGGGGCAGAGTCATCACGACCTGAGGCTCCATGCCGTGCTCACGCATGAGATGGCGCCCGAAGAGGAGATTGAAGAGCTGGTCGGTTCCACCGAGCTCGACATCGACCTCCAGAACGACCGAGTCGTACGCCTGAGCGAGCGGATAGAGGAACTCGTGCAGGGCGATCGGCTGTCTGGCCTCGTACCGAGTGCGGAAGTCATCCCGTTCTAGCATCTGAGCCACTGTGACCTTAGCCGCCAGACGGATCCAATCCGCAGAGCTGAGTTCTCCCAGCCACCGCGAGTTGAAATCGATGACCGTGTCCTCGGGATCGAGCAGCTTGAAGATCTGGCGGCGGTAGGTTTCGGCGTTGGCCGCGATTTGCTCCGGTGTGAGCTGCGGCCGGGTGCTCTTCTTGCCGGTCGGGTCACCTATCATGCCGGTGAAATCACCAATCAGAAACACAACCCGGTGCCCGAGTTGCTGGAAGTGACGCATCTTGCGGATCACAACGGTGTGGCCGAGATGAAGGTCCGGCGCCGATGGATCAAAGCCCACCTTGACCACGAGCGGTTTGCCGGTGGACCGCGACCGCCGCAGCTTTTCGGCGAGCTGTTCCGCCGGGACCACATCGACGCAACCCTTGGTTAGATAGTCGAGCTGATCATCGATTGAGTGCGGCAACTCATCCACCTCCGTTCATACGGTTCACTGTTGATCGAGCTCGACGATCGGCAGTGCTCCGGCGCCGGTGTTGTGCAGGCTCTTCCAATCGGCGAAGCCGGCCAGCGTCGAGTTCACGGTCTCGACCGGCACCGCCACGATCGACATTTCCAGGTCGGATGCCGGACGCCATTGCACGCCGCCGGTTGCAACCGCCGCGCAACGACGCGCACGGCCCGTCGCTCCACTCCATTCAGCCGCGCTCAGGGCAGCGACCTCGCGACGAGCTCCCTCGAGCTCGAGTTCGACAACCGGCGCAGTCAGGGCCGGCCAACCCTGCACCAGCTGTGTCTCCAACTCGTGAAGCGGTGATGGTGCCGACGCCACCAAGAGTACGACGCGGTGGCCGGGGATGAACGGCTGCAGGACATCGATCGATGCCTCGAAGATCTCTGCCGCTCGCTTGTCGAGAATCTCCGCCACTACTAAGGCAACAATTTCGTCACCAAATGTACCGAGCTCGAGATCAATCACTAACGCCGATTCTCCACCGGCCGCCGCCTCGCGGGTCCTCGGCACCGGATCAACCGACCTTGTCGTCGTAACCAGTTGCGACATGTCCTCCGACGCCCAGAACTTGTGCAGCGCCTCGGTCGCCGCTTCACCATCCTCGGCGACCATGCCGAGCGCCAGGTTTCCGGGTCGCAGCAGGCTCGCCGGCGACAGTTGCGTCCCTTCTGCTACCCCAAGGAACCCAGCCATCAGTCGCAACGCTCTGCGTCTCGCGCTGCCACCTTCGGCCATCACGGGCTGCCGATCATCGGCTACCCGCCCGAGGGCTGCCTGCAACACCTCTCCCAGCTGTGCGAAATCACTGGCAGGCAGCGCCAACTCGAGTTGAGGCGGATTCTCCTCCACCCAGATCCAGCCGGGCCGATGCTCGTCCTCCCGAAGTTCCCGCGCTAGTCGGGAAAGAACCGTCGCCGCCAGCTCATAGTCGAGGTCCGGGACGACAACAGGTCGCATGCACAGCGTCGCCAGCGAAGCCCCAGTTCGCTCGAGAACGGCCGCCGTCAGACCGCTTTCAAAATGCATGATCTGCGGCGGTTCGGCAAAACGCGGCCTGTAGGTTCTGGGTGGAAGCACGATTACAACGTTGCCGGGATGCCGGGGAAGCCACTGTTGCGCTGCGGCCCGAACCGATTCCAGGGTCACTCCCTCGACCGCAAACAGAAACTCGCTCACCGCGTCGGCACCGCCCTCGAGCCACAGGTCCAGGAGGAGTTGGCCCGCGTCCGGATGGCGCTCGAGAAGAGCGCGCCGTTGCACCAACAGCCGCCGAGCGGCGGTGTCGACCCGCTCGGGCCGTAGACTGGGCGCCTCCGCGATACGGGCCAACCCCAGCCGCAATCGGCCCAGAGCGATGTCCGCCATCTCAGACTCGGTGCGCGCCTCCAGTAATCCCAGATCACCATCGGTCCTGCTGCGAACACCCTTGAGCTCCTCGCTAAGGAGCTCCGGCAGAAGGCTCCAGAGGACCTCGACCGTGCTTCGAGAGGGATCCGCAGGAGGGGGCAGGTTCACTTCTAGACGAATCTCGGCGTCGCTTCCGGGTCTGCCAAGACGGCGTTCGAAGCGCCCCTCCACCTCGTTCTTGGGAACCACATGCGGACGTGGTGCAGGGGGCCGGTTCGCGAGCACTCGATTCAGTACGCTTCGAATTTCGGGAACCGGTGCGCCACCCACAACGATCAAGATCGACGGCGCTGTATCGTCGGCCTCTCCGGTGAGCGCCGCTTCCAGGTCGGCAATCAGAGTCAGATCACCGCTGGTGACTACCGTGGATGAAATCTCCTCGTCGCCCATGGCCGGCCATACAACCGTCGTGACATCGGCCAGTGGCTCGGCGATCACCAGAAGCTCACTCCCGTTGCCGAGACGTTCTGAATACAGCGCCTGCGCAGCCAGCGGACGGACGACGCTCGTGGCCACCATCAGGAGGCAGAGAAAACACTGTAGACAAGCGCCTTGCACCTTCATAGCGGGCGTCATGGTAGCATGCCTGCCGATGCAGACCGAACCGAGAATCAGCGCACCGTCAGTTGTCGCCATCTCCTGGACTGCAGCGATCGCCGCCTTTCCCCTGGCCCTGATCCTTGCAGTTCTCGGCCAGGGTTTGGGCGCGCTGGTTGGCGGGTGCCAGTGGATCGGCGCCAGTCTCCCGCTCGATCGCCAAGTATGGGCGTTGGTCAACCAACCGGTTCTGAACTTCGCCTCGCTACCCACCGCAGGGGGATATTGGCTGGGTTCGGTGATGGTGCCCTTGATTGTCGCCGCCCTTGTCATTCCCTTGTTTCTACGGTCGAACTCGTTGATCGTCGAGATTTCCGTGATTCAGTTGGCCTGGGGCGCGGCCGTGGTCGCGGTGGCATGGCTGCCCCTGCTCGACCAGGCCGACGGCCACCTCGCGCGCTGGCTCGACCTTCACGACCTTCCACCGACGCTGGTGTGGCTGGCGCCGGTGCTGGCGGCAGGGGCCGGGCTCCTCCCCACCCTCCGACTCCTCGAGCTGGCCCGAAGGCGACACAAAGACACCGGCCGCGCCTATCGAGTCATCCTGGTTGTATTTCACCTCATCACGCCGGTTGTGGTGTGGGTGGGGCTGGTTTCGTTGATTCGATCCTCGGTGCCGCTCGAAGCCACCCTCGCGATCGCCGCACCCGCATGTGCCGCTATTGTCCTGGCGTGGCTGCGCTATCCCGCCCCGTACGTGCGCCGGCTCGAGAGACCGACGGTTTCAGGTGTTGTTGCACTCGTGATCTGTGCCGCCGTGGTGATGATTCTAGTGTGGATCAGCGGGCGTCCTCTGCCCGATGACGCATCTACGAGCATACTATGGGGCCAACCTCAGGCGTACAACAACATCCGCCCGTGGATCGATCCGTTTTTGATCTTGAGATAGAAACCGACGAAATGATCGCAGTCCGAGCAACGTTATACTATTGCGCGCCATGGCGTAGGGGCATCGCCCTGACGAAGAAAAATCAGCCAAAGGGAGTGACGATCATGAATTCAAAGGTCGAACGGGCGCTGAACGAGCAGATCCACGCCGAATTCTTTTCTTTCTACCTTTACTTGTCGGTAGCGGCGTACTTCACATCACATCATCTCGATGGTTTTTCCCACTGGATGCGAATCCAGGCTCAAGAGGAGTCCGGCCACGCGATGAAGCTCTTCGACTACCTCATCGAGCGTGGAGGTACGGTGCAGCTGATGGCACTCGACGAACCACAGAGAGAGTGGGACTCTCCGTCGGCGGCGGTCGAGGCGGTCCTCAAACACGAGCAGTTCATCAGCCAGCGGATCAATGACATCGTCGATCTGGCTAACGGAGAGAATGATCACGCAACGACGGTCATGATGCACTGGTACGTGAATGAGCAAGTTGAGGAAGAGGCCACAGCGGATACCCTCTTTCATCAGGTCAAGATGGTGGAGGGAAGCCCCCACGGCCTGCTGATGATCGACCGCGAGCTCGCCGGCCGCCCGGCCGCGGCGGACGCGAGCGCGCAAGAATGACTCGGGCGAGCCAGAGGCAGCTGTTAGGTATTAGCTAATACCTAACAGCTTTGATCGCGTGCTCGACCATGGCACGCGCGACGTCGATGCCGGTGGCTTCCTCGAGGCGCACGAACCCCGGAGTCGGGTTGACCTCCAGAACGATCGGTCCGGATGCGCCCATCAGGAGATCTACGCCGCATTGGCCGAGGCCGAGGGTCTTGGCCGCGCCCACCGCGAGGTCGACTTCTTCCCCTTGCGGGGTGTAGGCCCGAGGTATTCCTCCGCGCGATGCGTTCGATCGCCAGTCACCGTCTGTGGCATCGAGGCGTGCCGCAGCCACCACCTCCTTTCCTACCACCAGCAAACGATAACTCGTCTCTCCACCCGGCACATAGCGCTGGACCACGATTTCATCTCCCACCCTCCACAAGGAGTCGAGCACCGCATCGAGGTGATCACGAGTAGAACAACGGATGACTCCCACGCCCATCCGCGAGCGTCGTTGTTTGACGACGACCGGCAAACCGAGGTGTTTGACCGCGGCTTGCGACAGTGCCTCGGGGTCCGCCCCGGCGATCGTCGCCGGAATCGGCAGCCCAGCGCCACCGAGGCACCGTGCGGTAGCCCAATGGTCGCGCCCGATACGGATGGCTCCGGGGGAGTTGGGAGTTGCGGCCCCGCGATCAACCATGGCCTCGAGAATCGCCAACAAACTTTCCGGCCGCCAGTTGCCGATTCGTGCCAGAACAACCTGTGGCGGCGGCTCGAGCACATCGGCGCCCAGCGGACTCAGACGGCCACTCTCCAATAGGGCGGAAAGGGTGGTGGCATCAACCACCGAAACGTCCACGCCCGCCTCGGACGCGGCCTGCGACAAGCGGAGGTTTGTCCGCAGCCTGGGGCGGGCAGAAAGTACGAGGAGCCGCATTGGAACATGGTACCTCGGTATACTGGGGTGTGATCCAGGGAACTCTCGACAGTCTCCACTTCGGGGATCTTCTTCAATGGCTGCAGATGGGCGAGGTCAGCGGTCGATTGACGCTCAGGGACGCCCGTGGTGAGCGTCGCCTGGATTTCAATAAAGGGCGGGTCTGCTACGCCTCCTCCACTCTGCCGGAGGAGCGCCTTGCCACCTGGCTCGCGACACGGAGCCTTGCCCCGATCGACGAGCTTCGCAGGATCCTCGCAGCCTCAATGCTCCGGCGCGCATTCTTCACCGACCTGCTGATCGCCGAAGGTAGCGTGAGGAAGGAAGGTCTCAAGGCGAGCCTCACCGAACTTGCCGAGACCATCACCGGCCGCATCCTCATCTCCCAACAGATGGAGTTCACATTCGAACCCGATCACCCGGTGCTCGACATCCTCGGTCTCAGCCTCGACGTGGAGCCCAGCCACCTGTTGATGGAAGCCGCCCGCCGATCCGACGAGGACGAGAACACCGACGACGATGAGGGTTCCTACGATTTGGCGCTCTCCGGAGAAGCTTTCGAGAGTCTGTTCTGGGAATTAACTCGCGACGGGATCTCCGGCGATGACCCAGTTGACGGTGAACGGATGAGCGAGCTGCACGACCTGATCCGGGACATCGTCAACACCTTGTCACAATGGCTGGCTGCGAGTCCAGGTTTGGTCCCGTCGCCGTCCGGCCAGATCGAGGGTTTGGCTGCAAGCGTACTCGGTGGAGAAGCTGTCTGCCTCTTTGGTCTTCCTCATGCCGCGTGGAACCAGATGGTCCTTTCCTGCACTCTACACAACAGCGATCACCGGGGACCGCTGACTCTCGGCGCGCTCGAGAAGAACGCCGAGGCGCTCGATTTGTGGGAGGAGATGACGAGCAGTGAGTACCTCCGCAGACCGGACGCCAGACGGCTGGACGATTTCATCGGCCAAGGGGTCGCCACATGGTCGCGCGCAGCTGCCGCGGCCGCTCCGCATCTGGGAGTCGATCCAGAGACCGCAACGTTGGCGGCTCACCTCACTGCGGTTCCCACGGACCTGGTTCTGTGGGTGGTGACAACCCTGCCGGTTCCTCATGACGGTCTGCGAAAAACGCTGATGGTCGAGCTCTCACGTCGCGTCGGATCACGCCTGGCTCATCTAGCCGATTTCCCAAGCGTCTTCCGGGAGGTCTTGGATCCTCGAAAACCCACGTCGCTCGGTGCATGTCTCCACCTCGGACGGGAATGTCTCCCATCCACTTCGACCTGGCCTGTGACGATCCCCGACGACGGCGAATGCATGCTCGAGATCGCTTCGGAATCGGCCCTCGCCTTGGCCGCCGACGCTGCCCGCGAGGTTGCTGAGGAGGCGAAAATCGAGATCGTCGCTGCAGGCTAATCCGCTCTTCTTGCCGGGTTTCGTAGCGAGGGCGGCGAAGCGCAAGTATCCGCCGGGTTTGTCGCGAATCGGGCGACGCAGTCGTAGTAGACGCCCGGTGAGAAGTACGGGCTAATCTTCCGTCTGCGGGATCGCCATGACGATCTCGGTGCCGTCGGTCGGGTTGCTGGTGATCGTGATCGACCCCCCATGGTTCTCCATCACCCTTTTAGCGATCGCGAGACCGAGGCCGATGCCGTGACGTTTGCCCGCCTCCGAGTCGTCGCCCTGATAGAAAGGCTCACATACTCGAGGAAGATCTCGGTCAGAGATTCCGGTACCGGTATCGGCCACACGGAAATGCAGCCAGGGTTCCTCACCGCGCATAACACGACGAACCTCGAGCTTGACCTCTCCTCCAGGGCGGTTGAACTCGATGCCGTTCTTGATCACTGCACGCAGGGCCGCTTCGGAGCTGTCCGGCTCGCAGGAGATCGACTCGAGTCCGCTGGGGATGAGAACGTGCACCTTGACCTGCCGTTCCTTGGCAAGGTCCCTCAGGGGTGCAATAGCCTTGCGGAAGAGATCCTGAGCGGGCACTGGATCCCGTTTCAAGTCGCGGGCGCCGCAGCCGAGAACCGAAGCCTGGCAGATGCTCTGAATGATCTCGAGGAGCTTTTCCGCTTCATCATGAATGACGGTCACCAAACGCTCGGTCTTGTCGCCCCGGACGTCCTTTTCTCTTTGGAGGATCTTCGCCGCTGTGGACAGGGATGTGACCGGTGTGCGGAGATCCAGAGAGAGGCGGTTGATCAGTTCATTCTTGACCTCATCGAGGGCTTCGAGTTCGCGGTATGCATTGTCGAGGAGGGAGTTCTTTTCCGCCAGATCTGTTGTCAGGCAGCGTGACTCGGCAAGGGTTCTCCGCAGCTCAGCGGTTCGCTCTTCGACCGTTGCCTCGAGACCCTTGCTGAATTCCTGCATCTGTTTCCAAGCAATGGCGTTGGCATAGCCCATGGCCGCTGTGGAAGCAAGCACCGTCGCAAGCTGCACGTCATCTTCGTCGAGGATGGCCCGCTCGTTGTCACCGTAAGCGGTCAGCAAACCGACGACCTTGTCCTGAGTCACCAGGGGAATCGCTGCTGCCGAGGCGAAACCCGATTTTTCTACCACTGACAACAACACGCTCTCCTCGTCGTTCTCATTCCCGGGAGCCACGAGCTCTGGTTTCTTTGCCTCGAGGAGCCTGGCGATGACGGAGGGTCCCGTTTCGTCTTTCGAGTTCAAGAGGGGATCTTTCGTGAATCCATGGACCACCGCCTCGCGCAATAATCCCGAACCGGGAACAATCAACACTGATGCCCCTTGCAACTGGAGTAGACGGATAGCGCTGGTGATGAGGAGGCGTAGGACCTTTGCAGGATCGCGCTCGTTGCTCACTGCCGCTCCGAAATCCGAGATGTTGCCCATCACCCGCACCTTGCGCTGGAGCTGACGACTGAGATTATCGAGGCGGATATTGAGGTCGGTCATCGCGACATTAGCCCGAACGGCTTCCGCGACCAGCATCTCCTCGCTCAGGACCTCACTCTGGTCGGCACCCTGCGCGGGTGACATGGCCTCGACATCGTCAGCGGGCGGCGGCTCTGCCCCCTGCTTCATGAATGGCTGGATTGCGATACGCATCTGCTGCTGGAGGCGCTCCACAGCCTGAGGGTTGGTGCCCACTCCGAGCTTGTCGGCCACCGCCGCCAACGACCGCTCCGCAATCGCGGCGAAGGCGTCAAGCACTCCGTCACCGTTGATCGCAACCGTCTCAAAGGCGGGACGTTGCTCGGTGTTGAGGGCGGCGTCCATTTCCTCCACCGTCTGGATGTCTTCGAGATCCCTCTTGTTGTACTGCAGGACGAGCGGCATGATCTGCCGGTCGAGGCCGTTGGCGGCCATGTTCTGCCAGAGGTTTTCGAGCGACTCGGCGTTCGCCTTTCGTTGATGCAATTGCGAGTCGGCCACGAACACTACGCCGTCCGCACCAGCCAGGACCGTTCGCCTGGTGGCATCGTATTGCACCTGCCCGGGAACTGTGTACAGCTGCAGGGTGAGTCGAAAGCCGCGAATTCTGCCCAAATTCAACGACAAGAGATCAAAAAACAGGGTTCGGTCCGAGGCCGTATTCAGAGAGTACAGCTTGGTGCGCCGCTCCGGATCGGTGATGCGGTGAATATGTTGGAGGCAGGTGGTCTTTCCTCCGACTGCAGGTCCGTAGTAGACGACCTTGATCTTGATCTGGCGGTATTGGTTGTCGAACTGAACCATGGGCCTCCCGGAACCCGCCTCAGCCGTAGCACGACCATTGTCGCAGGCCCTGAAGATCCATTATGAATCTATCTGGTCGGTAGATCCAGCGGTTATCGGGTCGCGCGGGCGTCGATAGCGATGTGGACGCCAACCGGGGGTGGAGAGGGTCTGCCGGCCGTCTGTAGCAGCCCTTTCGCCACCGTGGCGCCGACAGTCGAGGCCTCGGCAAAAAAAAAGCTCGCATCGCCCGTTTCCTGATTGATCACTGTTGCATAGGGAAAAACGAGGGAATCCGCCGGGCCTGCCTCAAGGTAGAACACGAGGGTACCGCCAGTCACCGCCACCGGGAGACGGTGCTGGGTGTGGCCGAAGGGAGGCACGTCAAAGTAATCGCTGGTGACGATGGCGCCGTCTGAATCCTGCACGTCAAGGCGAACTGTGGTCCACTCCGGGGTCCACGAGCCGACACCGACATTGCACCGAAAGTGCTGGCCGTCGGCGAGAATCCCAGCCGCATAGGCAAGCGTTGCCCAATCGGCTGCGCGCTCCACGCCCACCCCTGGTACGGCTAGCCCGTACTCCCCGTCTCCCCCGTCATCTTCCGGGGTGTAGGTTCGAGAGGTCACGAGCAAGTGACAGCTCTCGATGGGGTCACATACCAGCCCGGGGTCAGCGTATGCCAACAACGCCGCAGTACCATCGAGGTCGAAGACCTCCGGCCCCAGAACATCCCACAGGTTGACCGTCTCCCATGGATACAGGGTGAAGCTGATGGTCGGCACGTCATGGTTGGCGGTGTTGCTGGGCAGGGCCTGCACAACCACAGGTAGCTCGTACTCGTGGGGGTTGTGGAGAGAAAGATCGGTCATCCAGAAGGTACCCCGACCGCCGCGGTTGTGGGCCGCTGCAGGGATCATCCAATCCGCAGACAGCTGTGCCACGGCCATGGTGGGCAGGATGAGAGCTGCAATCCCCATGATCCACGTCAGGATCTTCGAGTAGAACATCGTCACCTCCGCTCAATCCAGCAGCAAAAACCGTGCCACGGTTTTCGTCGATAGCGGTCTCTGTACCACGACGAAATCCACCTCAGTCGTCCTCAGGAGGTGACGCATTCGGGGCTATAATGTCCTGGGAGGGGTGGGCCCTGAAAATCTCTGGAGTTTTCTTCATCGGCATTCTGATAGCGGTCGCGTTCTACCTCTATCTCGGCGCTAGCGACGCGACCTCCAGTTTCGACGCCGTCACTACGGTTGCCTCGACCCTACGGGAGAGCGATGTCGACGGCAGTACCTTCGATCGTCGGACCGCGAGCGAGATCATCTCCGCCATGGAGGTTCTCGAGGCTGAACCGGAGACGATCTCCGATCACCTCGCCGAGCTCAAGACCTTCGCCGCGACTGCGGCGTCATGGGCCGAGGCGGCGGCCACGCCGAGCGCCGAGCTCCACGTGGCGGTGGCTATTCGCCGCGCCGTCGGGGAGCTCCGCGGGTATGCGCTCACGCCGTCGGATATTCGCCTCATCAGGGCTCGCCGCCTTCTGGCGGCGGCACGCTCGACCCTCGAGGGTGTCGGCGGCGGTGGCTCGGGGGACGGGCCCGGGCTCGCCGTCGGTGCAGTGCAGGACCGGATCGACAACCTCCAACAATCCCATCAGGAGCGTATCCTGGAGGTCAACGAGGAGCTCAGGAACTAACCCAGTGAGAAGACCGGGCTACCCTCGGTCCATCCTCAGCTCCTCCAAGAGCGCAGGTGCGATATTGGTGGACCGAACAGCCCCCGCACCCAATTGCTGCAGATCCCTGGCCACCACCGCCAGCCACCGTTGGACCGCGGGCGTTCTTTCGACCGCCGCCAGCCGCCACAGACGAACAGAGGTGTCGCCGTGGCTCAAGGAGATGAGGGCAACCGGATGAAGGGGTCGGGAGTGCTCGACGACGACTCCTTCGATGAGAATCGCCCTGCCGTCGGCCCGCCGCCACAGTTCCGCCGTTTTGAGCACCGCTGCACCCCATTTCACGGCGTCCTTCGGCATGCGCTCGAGAACGAAATCGAAATCCACCTCATCTCGGAGTACCAGATGCGGCATCAGCCGGCCGCTCCCACTACACCAACAAAGGAGAACACAACTCGTCGCCGCCGCGGTTGCAGATCGCATTCCACGACAACGATCTGCTGCCAGGTTCCGAGAACGCACCACCCCTCAGTCACCGGCACCGTCAAAGACGGTCCGAGCAGCGCCGCTCTCAAGTGGGAAAACCCGTTGCCATCCCCCCACCGCACATCGTGGTGATAGGAACGGTCGGATGGGGCGATGTTCTCTAGCGCCTCGCCGAGATCCCGAACCGCGCCGGGCTCGAACTCGATGGTCGTGACAGCTGCGGTTGATCCTGGTACGAAGATCGTCATCTGACCCTCGGCAGCCGCAATCGAACGCAGCCATGAAGCCACCTGCTCGGTGAGGTCGTATACGTGTCCGTGCCCGTCGCTCGCGAGCTCGATCTCATGATGCACGACCTGCATGTTCAAAGTATAGCTCGCACCTCTGCTACCATACCCGCCGTGCATATGGGGGGTATGTTTATCGCCGCTGTAGAAGCGCTGTTCCCAGGTCTCTGTCCACACTGTGAGCAACCACTGCCAGGAGGAAGCCGGGGTCTGTGCGGCGCGTGTTGGGCATCATTGGTGCCTCGGGTGGGGAGTGCCTGTCCTCGATGCGGAGTTCCCGCAGATGATTCTACTGAGGTGTGTTTGGAGTGTCTTCGGTCGGCCCCACCTCAACGGTCAACCGTGGTGTGGGGTGAGCACGACGGCGTGCTCAGGACGGCGGTTCTTTCGCTAAAGCACCATCGGCGCGATGATTTCGCCCAACCGCTGGGCTTCCGTCTCGCGGCGGCGGTTGCGCCGGCGAGTTGGGAACCATCGATCGACGCCGTATGCAGCGTGCCATCCCATCCCTTCCGGCGTTTTCGCCGCCCCTGGGCGGCGGCGGACCTGTTGGCTCGGTCGGTGGGCAGCCGTCTCGACAAGCCGGTGGTGAAGCTGCTGCGACGTCACGGGCTTCACCGACAGGCAGGCCATTCCCGCGCGCGGCGCCTCGAGCTTCCATGTCAGTCCTTTTCCGCTTCTCCCCGCGCACGCGGCCTCACGATCCTCCTAATAGACGATGTCACCACCACCGGGTCGACCGTCAGACGGGCCAGCGAGGCGCTTGTACGCGCCGGCGCCGAGGCCGTGCACTGCGCCGTCCTCGCACACGCCCCTGATTCGAGGAGATTCTCATGAGCTTTTTCGACACACTCGTCAAATATGGGATGCCGTGGGTTCCACGGTCGATCGTCAGCCACGTCGCAAGCCGTTACGTGGCCGGTGAGAGTATCGACGATGCCGTCCGCACCCTTCGCGAGATGAACGACGAGGGCGCGATGGGCACGGTTGACGTCCTCGGCGAGGAGGTTCATGAGCGGTCCAAGACCGAGAGGGCGGTATCCCAATATCTGGATCTCCTCGACCGCATCGAGGCTGAGGGTCTGGACGCCAACATTTCGATCAAACCGACAATGCTCGGGCTCAAGATCGATGAGGACTTGTGCGCCCAGAACGTAAACACTATCGTCGGCCGCGCCGTCGAGCTCGGAAGTTTCGTCCGTATCGACATGGAGGATCACACCTGTACTGACGCCACCCTGCGTCTTTATCGGCGGATCCATGAGGCTCACCCGATCGCAGTGGGCGTCGTGCTGCAGTCATATCTCCATCGCACCACGGCCGATGTCGCCGACCTGCTTCCCCTGAGTCCGAACATCAGGATGTGCAAGGGGATTTACCGCGAACCCCGAGCCATTGCGTGGGAGGATTTTGAGACCATCCGCGCCAACTTCATCTACAACGTGGAGAAGCTTCTTTCTGCAGGCGCATATGTGGGAATCGCGACCCATGATCCGCACCTGGTGTGGGCCGGCATGGCCATGGTCGACCGATTGAAGCTCGATCGCGACCGCTATGAGTTCCAGATGTTGCTCGGAGTCGATCCATCGCTCCGCAGCATTATTCTCTCAGCCGGGCACCGGCTTCGAGTGTACGTGCCGTACGGGCGCGACTGGTACCCGTACTCAATGCGCCGATTGCGTGAAAACCCGACGATTGCCCATCACGTGGTGCGTGCGATGCTGGCCCGCTAGCCCGTTTTCGTCCAGAAACGGCGCTTTTTTGCAATCTCGGCGTGCATTGAGACCGGTCAAGAAAGAGAGTATGCTGCAACTGCGCGCTCCTGCGCGATGGAGGCAGAAGATGCGTCTATTCGAAGGAAAACACGTGGTGTTCGCCATTGTGTTGCTCGCCGCTGCCGTTTTGGCTCACGCGGGCGCCCAGGCGCGGATCCAGGGACAGGTCACCGACAGCAAGGGTAACCCCATTCCAGATGCGGTGATTACCATTACGGGCGACCCATCGCACGAGGTGTTCGAATTCGAGAAGATCGTCGAGGTCGACAAAAAGGGGAAATACAAGGCCCTTATCCTCAATGCGACAAAATTCTATCTCTTCCACATCGAAGCTGAGGGCTATCAGCCCCACAAGCGGCCTTTCAAGGTCTCCGTGGGCTCCACAGACAATGAGTTCAACTTCCAGCTCAGGAGCATCGCCGAGGCTACGGCCGCAGGCCAGATCGAGCTCCGCGAGCAACCCGGCTACAAGGAGCTCGAAGAGGCCAAGAAGCTCTTTGCCGCCGGAGATACCGAGGGCGCGCGAACGAAATTCGGGGAGGCGGTTGCGGCCAAGCCCGACTTGTTGCCGGCACTTATAGGTCTTGCCGAGCTCAACTATGACTCGGGAGACATGGAGGGGGCTTTGGCGGCGGCGCGCACGTGTCTCGAGGAGGACGACGAATCCATTCATTGCCTTGCCATCGCCGCCAATGCGAGTCAGGCACTCGGCGACCTGGAGATGCATGCGACCTACATGGCCCAGTACGAGGCGCTCAACCCCGAGGATCCAACCATTCTCTTCAATCAAGCGGCTGTTTTCCTCAACAAGATGGACGATGCTGGAGCCGGCCCCCTGCTCGAGAAGTGTCTGGATGAGGATCCGGACTTTCCCCAATGCAACTTCGAGTACGGGATGCTGCTCCTTCGTTCTGGTGATATGGAGGGGGCCAAGGCCCACCTTGAAAAGTACCTCGAGGTCGCTCCCGACGGACCCGATGCCGCGACCGCGCAGGAAACCATCAAATACCTGTGACGGACCTGTCCGCAGACCGGACCCGGGCTAAAGAGAATACTCTCTGCATTGGCGTCGCCGGTGGAACTGGCTCAGGTAAGACAACGGTTGCGAATGAGATCTTACGCAGAGTCGGACGCGAGAGAATTGTCACGGTCAACCAGGACCGCTACTACCACGACCTCGCCCATCTCGACGAATCCCAACGCATCCAGCACAACTTCGACCACCCGAACGCTATCGAGGAATCACTCCTGGTCGAGACACTCAAGCTGCTCAAGGCCGGCATGCCCGCGGAACTCCCGATCTATGATTTCTCTAGTCATGTTCGGACCGCGCAATCCGAGCGGGTCGAGGCCCGACCGGTCATTTTGCTCGAAGGCATTTTGATCCTCGCCATTCCGAATGTGCGGGAACTCCTCGATGTCAAGATTTTCGTCGACACCGATGCCGACCTCCGCTTCATCCGCCGTCTGAACCGAGATATTGCGGAACGCGGTCGCTCGGTGGAGAACGTCGTGGAGCAATACAAGGCCACCGTGCGGCCGATGCACCTCGAATTCGTGGAGCCGTCGAAGCGCTGGGCAGATGTCATCATTCCCGAAGGCGGATTTAACACCGTCGCCCTCGACCTGGTGATCAGCCGGATCATGCAAATGCTCCAGATTACGGGTTAAAGAAGTTCCAACGTACCGGTTGGCTCAGCGTGAGGCCGGCGGACGGCGGCGACGGCGGGTGCGCAACTCCTCTTCCTTGAAAATGAACTTGATGGAGTGCTTGAAGAGTAGGAGGTTGGGCGCATCGACCCGGTTGAGCTTGAGGCAGTTCTTGTCGTACCATTCGATCCAACCTTTGAGCTCAGTACCGTCGGTGAGAACCACCACCATTGCGGTGCGATTCTGCATTTGTTTGAGGTAGTAAAAGCTCTCGGCATTCGTCTGCTCGGCGGGCACCTGTTTGCGGCGACCCGTGGACCGAGTTGGGAATTTTTCCATCATCTCGTTCATCGACGGCCGGATCAGCTTTCGATCGGACATGACGCTCTCCTCACGCCCCATGCTGTGCGGCGAAGGGATTCCGGAAGCATGAAGTCTGCAGATTCTGGGATCAATCTAGCAGATCTCGGCAAACGTGTCTCCCCGGGCCAGCCCGCATATCTCACCGGATTTCGTAACGAGGGCTGCTAGCGCCGGCCGCGTGGCTGCTCGGGGTACTGCTCGACCTCGTGCGAAAGACAACACATCAGGCGACCACAAAGCCCGGAGATCTTGGTCGGATTTAGGCTCAGATTCTGACGCTTGGCCATCCGCACCGTCACAGAGTGAAATCGGTCCATGAAGGTCGTGCAGCACAGACACCGTCCGCAAGGGCCGAGGCCGCCGCACATCCGGGCACCATCGCGCACACCCAGGGACCGCATCTCGATCCGCCGTCGGTAGCGTTTCCCAAGGTCCCGCTGCAACGGCCGGTAGTCGACCCTCTTTTCGGCTGAAAAGTAGATGACCGCCTTGCGACCGGAGAGAGGCAAACGCACCTTGAACGGGTGGAGTTCGAGAGCGAGCTCACGAGTCCGCCGCCGGAGATACTTTTCAATCTCGCGCTCGAGATGGCCAGTGTCCTCATGCCGTTTTTCGTCCGCAGGCGTCGCTCGCCTGACGATCCGCGCCGATGTTTTCCGTGGTTTTTTGAACGATGGCGGCGCGAAAACCGTGACCTTGCCGAGGAACTTACCGTCCGGGGTTTCAACGACAATCGTTTCGCCGTGGTGTAGATTGAGCTTTCCGGCCCGGCAGGGCATCGGCGGAAGATCGGGATCCACCAATACTGGTACCCAATCTTCGATTTTGGGAGGCACCGTGCATTGAACCAGCGCAGCTGTCACCGGACATCCTCTTCACTGAGCGCGACCGAGACCTGGCGGTCACCGGCACGGACCTTCTCTTCGCCATCTCGGCGCAAGGCTTCGAGAGACTCTCGAACCTCCGGCCGATCACCGGCTACGATCTGGGCCGCAAAAACCGCAGCGTTGCGCGCTCCTGCCGATCCCACGGCAAAGGTCGCCACCGGGATCCCGGCCGGCATCTGGACCGTTGACAAAAGCGCGTCGACTCCGTCCAGCACCCCCCCGGGCAACGGCACTCCAAGCACCGGCCGCGTCGTCTGGGCCGCTACCACGCCAGCCAGGTGAGCGGCCATGCCCGCGGCACAAATGAAAACTCGGCACCCGGCGGCCTCGGCGGATTGCACAAGCGTAGTCGTCCGCGCCGGGGTTCGGTGGGCGGAAGACACGTGCATATCAAATGTGATCCCGAGCTTTCGCAGGATATCGACCATTCCCTGGAGATGCTTCCAGTCACTGGCTGAGCCCATCAGGATCACGACCTCAGGATCAGCCATCCGATGTTCCGAGTTTTTCGAGGGTGTCGCGGCCAATATCTGATCGGCACCACATACCGTCGAAATGAATCTTCCCCACGCCTTGGTAGGCCGTATCGAGAGCCTCGTCCAACGTCGCTCCGCGACCGCAGACCGACAGCACCCGCCCACCGGAGGTCACCAGACGTCCGTCGATGAGACGGGTTCCGCCGTGATAGACGGTCACGCCCGCAAGCGCCATTGCGTCGGCGGTCCCCGTGATCTCGTTTCCCTTGCGGGGGATTCCGGGGTAGTTTTCCGCGGCTACCACGACACAGGCGACGGCCTCTTTCCGCCATTTCATGTTCTGGACTTCGAGCATGCCGGCAGCGGCGTCGCGGGCAATGGCCGCGAAGTTGTCGTCCAAACGCAGGAAGATCGCCTGCGTTTCAGGGTCTCCGAGACGGCAGTTGAACTCCAGGACCTTTGGTCCGTCGGTGGTCATCATCAGACCTGCGTAAAGTACCCCTCGGAACTCACGTCCCTCCTCAGCCATACCGGCAATCGTCGGCCGCACCACACTGTCGAGGATGATGCGGCTGGTTCCGGGGGGAATCACGAGCGCAGGCGAGTGGGCACCCATTCCGCCGGTGTTGGGACCTGTGTTGCCCTCCCCGGCCCGCTTGTAGTCATGGGACGTGGCGATCGGCACCACCCTGGTGCCATCGCTGATGACCATGTACGAAACCTCGTCACCCTCGAGGTACTCCTCCACCAAGACGCGATCCGCAGCATCGCCGAACCGTCGCTGATCATAGAAGGCATCGAGGGCCTGTTCGAGGTCGTCCTCATTGCGAACAATAAGCACGCCCTTGCCGGCCGCAAGCCCATCCGCCTTGAAGACAACCGGTAACCCAAGGCCACGTGCCGCAGCCACTGTCTCGTCCCGTGAACGGGCGACCTCGGCCCTGGCAGTTGGTATACCGTGCCGCAGGCAGAACTCCTTGGCGAAAACCTTGCTTGCCTCGAGTTCGGCTGCGGCTCGATGGGGACCGAAGAGGCGCAGACCGCGGCGCTCGAACTCATCTCCAATCCCCATTGCCAGGGGAAGCTCCGGGCCAACGATGGTGATGTCGATACGAAGATCTGCCGCAGCTTCAGCAACCGAGGGAAGATCGTCTGCGGCCACCGGAAGGAGGTCGGCAGCTTGGGCGATCCCAGGATTTCCCGGAGCGGCGAAGACCTCACTCACACCTCGGGACCGGCGCAACGCGTGGACCAGAGCATGTTCACGAGCGCCGGATCCGAGAACGAAGACCCGCATCAACTATCCCTTCGCCTGCAGAAGACTCAGCAGGCTCGCATTCACGATGTCTCCGACCGAGCAACCTCGGCTGAGATCGTTCGCCGGCTTGGCGAGCCCCTGCATGAGCGGACCGAGCGCACGCGCGCCACCCAGCCGTTCGACGGCCTTGTAGGTGATGTTGCCCGAGTTGAGGTCGGGGAAGACGAAAACATTCGCTCGTCCCGCAACCGCCGAGCCGGGCGCCTTGCTTTCACCGATCTCCGGCACCAGTGCGGCATCCAACTGAAGCTCCCCGTCGAAGACAAATCCGGGGTTTCGAGCTTCGAGCTCGGAGCAGGCGGCTCGGACCTTTTCAACCAGTGGATGATTGGCAGAACCACCGGTGGAAAATGAGAGCAGCGCCACCCGCGGCTCGCCACCCACGATAGAGGCAAACGTGGCCGCCGCCGAGATTGCGACCTCCGCCAGCTGCTCGGAGCTCGGATCGGGAAGCACCGCGCAATCAGAAAAAACCATCACCCCGTCATCACCCCATCGGGAGTCGGGATGTACCATGACAAAGGCTGACGAGATCGTCCGAAGTCCCTCTCCCGGACCGATGCAGTGCAGGGCGGCTCGAACGGTGTCGGCCGTCGTCCGCACGGCGCCTCCGATCGATGCGTCGGCAGCGCCGGTCGCAACCAGCAGCGAGGCGAAGTAGAGCGGGTCTTCGATCACCGAGAAAGCCTTTTCCTCGGTCAACCCCTTGTGGGCACGACGGTTATGCAGAAATGCGGCGAGGTCCGTGCGGCGCGGATCGGTCGCCGGGTCAACAACCTCGACCCCGCAATTCTCGAGCTCGGAATGGGCGCGGCTCCGGGCCTCAGCAGGACAGAGCAATGTCACATCGTACGCCGAGTTGCCGGCAAGCTCTCCGGCAGCCTCGATGACTCTCGGATCATGACCCTCGGCGAGCACGACCTGACCGCCAACGGCGGCTGCGCGGGCCTCCAGCCGTTCGAGAAAATCCAACCCTCTTCCTCCGCGAAACATTGTACCGCAGCGGCGGTAGCCGTCTCGCGGGAAGAGAGATGGCTTCTCTCATGTTGTGAACTTCAGAAATCGCAAAGGACGGCTTGTCATGCGTATCGCAACCGATATCACGCGTCTCATGGGAAACACCCCACTCGTCCGGCTCGGCCGCATGGCGGCGGATCTGCCGGGACAGGTGGTGGCCAAGCTCGAGTTCTTCAACCCCGCCCATTCGGTCAAGGACCGCATCGGAGTCGCTATGGTGGACGCTCTCGAATCCGAGGGGAAGCTCGAGCCGGGAGTCTCCACCATCGTCGAAGCGACCTCCGGAAACACCGGCATAGCCCTCGCCATGGTGGCGGCCGCCCGCGGCTACCGTTGCATTCTCACTATGCCGGACTCGATGTCGACCGAACGACGGGATGTTCTGAAATTACTGGGAGCAGAAACCGTTCTGACTCCGGCCGCGGACGGCATGAGGGGCGCCGCCGCCCGCGCCGAAGAGCTGGTCGCGGAGATACCCAACGCCGTGATGCCGCTCCAGTTTTCCAACCCGGCAAATCCCCGGGTTCACGCCACGACCACCGCCCTCGAGCTGTGGCGAGATACCGACGGGCTCATGGATGTGTTTGTCGCCGGGGTCGGAACCGGGGGCACCGTAACCGGAGTTGGGCGGGTGTGGCGCGAGCGGCGGCCGGGAATCCACATCGTAGCCGTAGAACCGGAGGACTCGCCGATTCTCTCCGGCGGCGAGCCGGGATCCCACAAGATTCAAGGCATCGGCGCAGGCTTCGTTCCCGACAATCTCGACCCCGCGCTGATTGACGAGGTGGTAACGGTCAGCAACCAAGAGACCTTCGATACGGCCCGCCGCCTGGCTCGCGAGGAAGGAATCCTTGCCGGCATCTCGACCGGGGCTGCCTGCGCCGCCGCCCTGAGGATCGCATCGCGTGAAGAGATGGTGGACAAGCTGATTGTCTTCATCGCCCCATCGACTGCGGAGCGGTACATTTCGACAGATCTCTTTTCGGATTCGTGAGCGCGTTTGAAACGTTGAACGTTAAAACGTTTCACTCACCCATCCTCGAGCGTCACACAGGACAACGTTCAAACATTCGAACGTTTAACGTTCAGCGGTAGGCGTACCCACAGCGACTGCGGGTCAATACCCACTTCAACAGGCAGCATCCCGACAACATCACCATCCACCTGGTACGGCACTTTCGCGTCGGTAAGAGCTGGTTCGATGCGGACGCGGTCGACCACTTCCCGCGTCACGTCGTGCCGACGAACGTGTCGACCGCGCGGAATACCGAGAAGAAAGGACGCCGCTGCGCGCCGTCCGCTGCTCTGTTGCGCGATCACCTCGAGATCACCCCGAAACGGATCGGCACCGGGCGTCGCACAATAGCGTCCGCCGTAACATCGGGACTTCCCAACAATTACCCAGCCTGCGTCGATGGTCCCCTCATCAATCGTGACCCGCATTCTCGGCAGCGGGCCGCCGGACACAGTCTCGACAACTGCCTGGAGGGCGACGCCGATTCTGCCGCCAAAGCGTTTGAAGGAGGGTCGCAACCGTTCGAGGACGTGCGAGTCTGGCCCGGCCGAAAGCATCAGCAGGATCACATCGTCGTTATCGCTGCGCCCCACCCGCATCAATCGGTCCTCGCCTTCGAGAAGAGCTGTGGCAGCTCGGGCCGCCGGCCGCGGAACCCCTAGCTCGTACGCCAGAACGGACGTGGTTCCGCCGGGAAGGACTCCCATCGCAGTCGTTGTTCCGAGAAGTCCTCGCGCCACCTCGTTGTATGTACCGTCGCCTCCGAATACCAACACCAAAGGCCGGTCTTCAGCAGCCGCGCGAGCGGCGAGTTCGGTCGCATGAGCGGGACCGCGGGTGGCCCATATCTCGATCTCGACGCCGGCCGCGGCGGCCGCCGCCGCAAGGCTCTCCCGAGCGCGCAGCAGACGACCCCCGCCCGCCGTGGGGTTGAGGATGACCGGAATGCTTCTCAACCCGGCTCCCGATCCTCGAAGAGCCCCCCTTCGGTTTGGTGGGCCGTGAGGCCGAGATGACGGTATGCGCGGGAAGTCACCGCTCGGCCGCGGGGGGTCCGCTGCAGCAATCCGATCTGCAACAGATACGGTTCGTGGATGTCCTCAAGGGTGCCGCGATCCTCTCCGATCGACGCGGCGAGCGCCTTCAGGCCAACCGGTCCGCCATCGTAGATATCGATGATGGTGGTCAGAAGCTGCCGATCGAGGTGGTCGAGTCCGAAGGCATCCACTTCCATTTGTTCGAGACCCCATTTCGTCGCCTCGAGGGTCACATCCGCCGACCCCAGGTGATGGGCAAAATCCCGGACCCTCCGCAAGAGTCGGTTGGAAATCCGGGGGGTTCCACGGGAGCGTCTTGAAATCTCTTCCGCCGCGTCGGGCACAATATCGATGTCCAGGATTCCTGCTGAACGAGCCACAATGACGGCGAGATCATCGGCCGGATAGAACTCGAGGCGGTGAACGATTCCGAAACGGTCCCGCAAGGGGGCCGTCAGCAAACCCGTGCGGGTGGTTGCACCAATCAGGGTGAAGCGCGGAAGAGTCAGCCGCACGCTGCGTGCGGCCGGGCCTTGACCGATCACTAGGTCGAGCTCGAAATCCTCCATGGCCGGGTACAGGATCTCCTCCACCGCCGGAGGAAGACGGTGGATCTCGTCAATGAAGAGCACGTCCCCAGCCTGCAGATTCGTGAGCATGGCAGCCAAGTCACCGGCACGCTCCAGCACAGGCCCCGAGGTAAAATGGATTTGCGCTTCCATCTCGGTCGCCACGATGTGCGCGAGCGTGGTCTTTCCGAGCCCTGGGGCACCAAAGAACAGCGCGTGGTCGAGCGCCTCGCCTCGGGCGCGCGCAGCGCTGATAAAAACTCCGAGATTGGTCTTGAGCCGCTCCTGGCCGACGAATTCAGTGAGTCGCCGAGGTCTGAGGGTCTCCTCATAAGGACGCTCGTCAGGCGCGAGTTCGGTGGTCAGAACTTCATCCGTCACGGTTCGACTTTACTCTATCCCACCTACCCGGATGCTCGATGCTCGATCCAACAAATGCTTAAATTCCTGGACCGCGTTGTCAAGGGTTGGCCGGCGGATCCGGAATCCGGCATCTGGCATCTGGTATCCGGGGGGGGGGGCCGTCAACGTGTCAGCTTCTGCAGGGCCAAACGCAGAAGATCACCCAGATCGCCATCGCCGGCCTCGGGCCACACTGCATCAACCGTTCGTTGCGCATCACGCTGCGAGTAGCCGAGGTTGACAAGCGCCGAAACCACATCGCCGCGAAGATCACCGCGACCCATAGAGGTG
The DNA here is from genome assembly GCA_029938595.1 of Thermoanaerobaculales bacterium. Lineage (GTDB taxonomy): Bacteria > Acidobacteriota > Thermoanaerobaculia > Thermoanaerobaculales > Sulfomarinibacteraceae > Sulfomarinibacter. The sequence goes on from JAOZUP010000004.1 coordinate 27,004, forward strand.
ACGGCCATCTTGTCCTTGAGCTCGAGGAGAATCCGTTCAGCAGTCTTGCGGCCGACACCGGGACTTCGCTGCAGGCGCGCCAAGTCCCCCGCCGCGACGGTTTCCGCCAGCTCATCGGCGGTCAAAGCCGAAAGCACGGCGAGGGCAATGCGCGGGCCGATTCCCGCGACTCCGATCAGTTTCAGAAACGCTTCGAGCTCCAACCGATCCGGAAATCCGAAGAGAACGATCGCGTCGTCACGGACCTGAGTATGGATCCACAGAGTCGCGCTCTCACGATTGGTCAACTCCTGAAATGCCCGGAGCGTGGTCGAGACCAAATAGCCAACGCCGCCGACGTCAATCAGAACCGTGCCCGGGTCCACCCTGTGAAGTCGGCCCTCGAGCCGTCCGATCATGAGCTGGTGGGTGCGAAACGTTGGAGGAGCTCGGTGTCGATGGTGACCACGGTGTCGCGTCGGCGTTCGTTGATGATCGAGCGCATGAGTTGGCCTGCCCGATCCGCCGTCAATCGTGCGCGGATGTCTTCGAGCAAATCATCGAGTTCGGCACGATCGACCAAATCGAGCTTCTGTACTCTGACCACCACGATCCCTCGACCTCCAGCGTCGATCGGATCGAGAACTTCGCCCTCCCCGGCCGAAAAAACCTCGTGGTCGAGCGCCGGAATCACTCCCAGTGTTCCGACCGGCCCTCCGCGACGGTGATCACGCGCCTCGGTGACGGCGGATCCAATTTCCGCGGCAAGGATCGCGCCATCCTCGCCCAGGCGCCAACGTTCGGCCAGCTGCCGCCCCTCATCGAGGGTCAGCGCCAACGCACGCTCGCGGCGCAAGGTCTGCTCCACCTCGGTGCGGACGTCATCGAATGGAGGGATACCTGCGGGACGGATCTCCTCGAGTTGCCACACGATCCAACCGCGAGGGGCCGCGACCGGTCCATGGATGTCCCCGACGGCCGCGGCAAAGGCCTCGCCGGCCAACTCCACACCCTCGGAGGCGCCGGGAATGGCCACCCCGGCAATAAAGGGGAGGCTCTGGTTGAGGGCCACGGCCTCATCCTCGTCGGCGATCGCCTGCCACTGAGCCTGGGCCTCGGGTCGCTCAGTCTCCAGCCGTCTCGCAAGGGCAATCCCCCGGGCTTCGCTCTCGGCCGCCGCACGGCCTTCGGCGACTCTGGAGCGAACCTGTTCCTCGACCTCTTCGAAAGGCTGCTGGTGCTCCGGACGAAAGGCTTCAACACGAATAATGTGGTAACCGAACTGGCTCTTGACGGGACCGACGATTTCGCCCGGCTTGGCCGAGAAGACCGCATCCTCGAACTCCTTGACCATTCGGCTGCGACCGAACCACCCAAGATCACCTCCGTTATCCTTGGATCCCGGATCCTCCGAGTGGATCGCGGCGAGTTCTGAAAAGTCGGCGCCCTGCCTGGCGATTGCCGCGATGCCGTTTGCCCGAACTTCGGCCTCGGCTCCTTCGTCTTGGGTTGCATCGGGAGCAACACGAATCAGGATATGACGGGCGTTCGCCTGCTCACCTTGGAGAAACTCGTCCTTGTGATCCTCGTAATAGGCGGTCAGCTCCTCCTCGTCGACCTCAAGGAGTCGGCGGAGCTTCGCGGTCTCTACCACCATATAGCGGATAACCCTCTGTTCGTCTCGGTGATACTCCTCAGACGTACGTTCGAAGGCATTCCGTGCATCCTCCTCGGAGATCACGACGTCGGCAAGATGAGGCTCATACCGCAGCTGGATGACGTCGAGATCGGAGACCTCTCGCTGACGGCGATACTCATTTTCCGCCTCCGCATCGCTGATCCAGACGCCGCGTTCGGCCAAGGCATTGAGCTTTCCAATCAGCAAATCCTCGGTGAGACGTTGTTCGAACTCCTCCGGGGCCATGCGGAAGTAAGCTCGGATTATCCTCTTATACGTGTCGGTGCCGACAAACTCTCCATCCTCCCGTCGAAAGGAAGGGTTTTCGAGGATGGCGTTCTGCAGTTCCTCACGCGTTACTGTGATACCGGCGTCATGAGCTTCGGCGATTTGAAGCTCTCGGTCGATGAAATAGCTCGCGGTCTGCCCGGCGAGATCCACCTGTGACCGAAGCTCGCTCCAGCGGTCCCCGTAAATTTCAGAAAATCGCTGGTCGAGACGCCGCATTTCGTTGAGAAACTCGGTTTCGGAGACAGCGCGA
>JAOZUP010000551.1 GCA_029938595.1 Thermoanaerobaculales bacterium
TCATCTCAAACCTCCAGAGTACACATCACAGAATGGCCAAGACCCTGGCCGCGGGCGCCCACAGGCCGCGCGCCCCCAACCCGACACAGACCAACACCACGGCGCCCATGACCAGGTTCTGGAGGCGTGAGTTGACGCCTTCGTCTCCCAGAAGGTCGAGATCGTTCATGGCGATCCACAAGAAGACAGCGATCAGCGGCAGCAGCAGCCCGTTGAACGCCTGGGCGAGAATGATGACCGGAATCGGTCGCACATCGGCAATGCCGAAGGCCATCCCGGTGACGAGGACACCGAGCCAGACCGCCCGGTAGCGCAGCGAGTCCGTCGCCCAGCGCGGGTCGTCCTTTTCACCGAGCAGTGACCGCGCGGTGATCGCGGCCGCCAGCGGGGCGGTGATGGCGGAGGTGAATCCTGCGGCGAAAAGTCCAACTGCCAACGACGCCTCGGCTCCCCGACCCAGGCGGTCACCGAGAACCGCCGCCAGCTGCTCGTACTCTAGCCCGCCGCCAAGGGCGCTGCCGACCACAAGCACGCCGAGCGAGATGATGCCGCCGCCGATGACCGCCACCGCGAGACCCCACCGCATCTCGCCGAGGTCATTGTCGCGGGCCAGCGCCGAGCCGAGAAAGAGGTTGTACGGTACGACGGTGGTGCCGACAAGTGCGAGGACCAGGACGGTCGAGCCGACCGGGATCCGCGGCACGAGGAGGCCTGTCAGCAGCTCGCCGAGATCGGGTCCCAGGCGAATGGCGGTGACGAGGAAGGCCACCCCCATGACCGCGACCAGCGCGCCGAGGGCGCGGGCGATCCAGCGCGTGCTGCCGGTTGCCAGCAGCAGGGCCGCCCCTACCCCGGCAACGAGGGTGAGCAGGGCGGGCGAAACGTCCACGACGAGCCGCATCCCGGCAACTCCACCCAGGAGATTCCCCGCCTCGTAGGCCACGCAACCGAGGATGATGCCAGCCGCCGCCAGGACCGGTACGGGGGCGCCCCACCTCGAGTTGGCGAAACGTCCGCGGATCGCCCCACCAAGCTCCTTGCCGGTCAGCACGGTGATGCGGCCGGACGCCTCCTGGAGGATCAGACAGGCGATGATCGAAAACAAGAGCGCCCAGGCAAGGGCGAATCGAAAGTCGCTGCCCGCTCGGGCCGCCGTTGTTATCGTTCCGGGACCGATAAAGGCGGCCGCGATCACCGACCAGAGCAGAATGTTGAGGAGGCGTTTCATGGCCGGTTCCTGCGCCCAGACGCTGGGGCTAACGCCCCACGCTCGGAATCTGCCGCCGCTTCGCGGCTGGTCATATTGTTGGATGCCCTGATCCTGGGGCTCACGCCCCAGGCTAAATATCTGTCGCCGCTTCGCGGCTTGGTCTGGAACCTGCCACTGCGAAGCCCGACAGGCGAAGCCGGGTCGCCGCTTCGCGGCTCGCCGTTGAACGAGATTCGAGAACAGGTTCTTCTCATTGTCGGCACATCTTCATCGCAAGCGCCGGAGGCGCAACATATTCATAGCCTGGGGCGTGAGCCCCAGGGTAAGGACGACAAAAATCAATAAACCCTGAAGGGGCGACAGAAACAACGTCACTCTTCGGCTCCATACCCGCCGCCGCCCGGCGTCTCTATCACGACCCGGTCACCCTCCGCGACATCGCAGCCGTCGATGCCGGCCAGCTTCCGCCGGCTGCCGTCGGCACAGATCATGACCTGACGCCCCACTGCACCCTCCCCCCCCCCGGCCATGCCGTAGGGCGCGCTCACCCGGTGCTGGCTGAGGATCGAGAACTCGAGCGGGGCTAGGAACTCTATCTCGCGGACCAGTCCATCCCCTCCGCGCCACCGTCCCGGACCACCCGAGTTGCGACGTATCGCGAAGCGATGCAGCCGCACAGGGTAACGGTGCTCGATCACCTCGGGATCCGTGATCCGGGTGTTGGTCATGTGGGTGTGGACGCCGCTCGCTCCGTCGAAGCCCTCGACCGCGCCGCTGCCGCCGCCGACCGTCTCGTAGTAGCCGAAGGTCTCATCGCCGAAGCTGAGGTTGTTCATGGTGCCCTGGCTGCAGCCCGCGACCTGAAGCGCCTCGAGCAGGGTGTCGGTGAGCCGCTGCGATGTTTCCACATTGCCGCCGACGACTGCTGGGCAATCGGCCGGGTCGGCGGTGTACTCGGGGTTGAGGAGCCCACGCGGGATGCGGATTTCGATCGGTTCGAGTAGGCCCTCGTTGAGCGGCAGTTCGACGTCGACCAGCAGCCGCATGACGTACATCGCGACCGAGTGGACAATAGCCGGGGTGGCGTTGAGGTTGCCGGGGTGGACCGGTGCGCTGCCGGCGAAATCGAGCACCGCCCGCCTCCCTTCGATGGTGAAGGTGGCGACCAACGGCGAGCCATCGTCAAGCAACTGCCGGCCCTCGTAGCGTCCGTCGACCATGCGCTCGAGCACCGACTCGACCTGCCACGCCGCGTGCCCCCGCAAGGCGTCCATGTGCTCCAGCACGTGCTCGAAACCCACTTTCTCCGCCAGGCGGTCCAGGGCCTCGCG
>JAOZUP010000552.1 GCA_029938595.1 Thermoanaerobaculales bacterium
CCCTCCTTGATCGACGCTCGGGCGTCGGCCACCGAGCTTCGGACTCCCTCCACGCAGAGGACGCGTCGGAAGTTCTGTCGCAGCGCGAGACCGTGGGTCCCGACACCGGCGTAGAGGTCGAGGAGGAGGTTACCACCACCGAGGAACGCCGCCATGCGCGAGTGGATCTCGGGCAGAAGGTCGAGGTTGACCTGGAAGAAGGAACCGGGGGAGACCCGCAGCGACAGACCGGCCGAATCCACGAAGACCTCGCGTGCGCCTGCGATGGGGTCGACGCGCCCCTTGATGACCTGAGGCCCGCCCCTGGGGTTAAGGTTGACGCCGATGCCCTTTATATGGGGGCAGGCCTCGGCGATTGCCTCGATGGGGAGCTTGGGCAGGGTTTCAGACGTGACCACCAGGGTCAGGTGCTGCCTCGCCGGGTCGCTGCCGCACCGAAGATCGATGTGGCGCAGCACGAAGGGGAAACGGACGGACGAGTTCAACAGACTGCGCAGACGGCCGGTGGTTTCGAGGAGCTCCGGAACCAGCACCCCACAGTGCGGCGCATCCACCACCTCACGGCTGCCGCGTTGAAAGTAACCGAGCATGGATCGTCGGTCGCGGTCGGTGGAAATCGTCATCTTGGCTCGATTTCGGTAACCCTCGACCTGTGGTGACGGCAGGGTCGGCAGGATCTTGCGACGGTCTGGGCGGCCCTTCTCGTCGAGCGCATCCATCAGCCAGCGCCGTTTGCGCTCGAGCTGCGACTCATAGGATTGGCGCAACAACGAGCACGCGCCGCACTCGACGCGGTGGGGGCAGTCAACGGTTTGGTCGGGGGTAGCGGTCATCGTCGCTCAGTGTACCCCTCATCGTGCGCCGGCCGCCCATCCGCGTGCTCGATGCGGACCGGTAGCCCGCTGAGCACGGCGTTGCCGCACAACGGATCGACCAGTTGCTCGTCGGTGACATCGTTGAGGCTGGCACCGGGGTTTTGTTCTGCGATGGGAAGCCGCGTTCCAGCGCGGTGGTGCCCCCATCCGTGGGGGAGGCTGACGACGCCACGCATCATCTCGTCACTCAGCTGCAATTGTGCTTCGATCCTCCCCGTTCGGGAAACGATGACCACCCGCTGAGAATCTTCGAGACCTTGATCGGAAGCGTCATCCGGATGCATCAGGAGGGTGCAACGATCCTTGCCGCCCATCAAACGCCGGAAGTTGTGCATCCAGGAGTTGTTGCTGCGGATCTGGCGTCTGCCAATCAGCAACAGCGAGGCGCCTGGCGGGTCCTCGTTGTGCTCCCGCCTCAGACGTGGCACACCATCCACAAACGCCTGGGGCGCGAGTTCGATTCGTCGCTCGCGGGTCCGCAGACGTTCGGGCAGACAGGGTTCGAGGGGGCCGAGATCGAGACCGTGCGGATTCTTCTCGAGGCTCTTCAGGGTCAGGCCTGAACTAAAGGGCCGGAGGCCAGTTCCGTAGGGTCCGAATCGCAGCCCCAAACTGAGGATCCTCCGGGGACCGAACATCCCCCTCAGCCGGCGCTGCCAACGAGCCTTGAGCGGACCCCTGTCCAACCGGTGGTGGAGCTCGGCAAAAATCTGCCAGTCGTGGCGGGCATCCGGGCCGGGATCGAAGAGGGGAGGGGAGTACTTGGCCGTGTTTCGTACGGCCAGGAGATTGAAGACGAGGTCGTAGTGATCGTGCTCGAGGGCACTGGTTGGTGGCAGGATGATGTCGGCATGGCGGGTGGTTTCGTTGAGGTAATAATCGATGGAAACCATGAAGTCGAGCTCTGCGAGAGCCCGCTCGAGCTGGACGCCGTTGGGAGTCGACAACACCGGATTCCCTGCCACCGTCATCATCCCACGAATTCGGCCCGGGCCATCGGTCAGGATCTCCTCGGCGAGGGCCGCCACCGGTAGCTCACCTGCGAAACCTGGCAGGCCGCGAACGCGGCTTGATCGTCGTCCGAGACTGCCACGACCGGTGCTGGCGACCAGGTCCACCGCCGGCCGCGTGAACATCGCCCCGCCCGGACGGTCGAGGTTGCCGGTGACGATGTTGAGCACGTTGATCAGCCACTGGCAGAGAGTGCCGAAGATCTGGGTCGAGACGCCGAGACGGCCGTAGCACACGGCGGAGGACGCGGTCGCGAACTCTCTGGCCATCGTACGAATCGCCTCGGCACCGATGCCGATGATGGGAGCGACATGCTCCGGAGGGAAATCGACCACCACCGATCGCACGGTCTCCAGGCCATCACAGAATTCTCCCATCCGGCCGAGGCGTTCAAGGCCCTCATCGAACACCACCTGAAGCAACGCCATCAGCAGCAACGCATCCGTCCCGGGATGGATGAAGTGGTGTTGATCCGCGATCCGGGCCGTCTCAGTCCGCCGCGGATCGATCACCACCAGTCGTCCGCCGCGCTTTTTCAGCTCCTCGAGTCGTCTCTTGATTCCGGGCGCGGTCATCATGCTGCCGTTGGAGACCGCCGGGTTGGCGCCGAGTACGAGCAGGTGCTGGGTGCGATCGATGTCGGGCACCGGCA
>JAOZUP010000145.1 GCA_029938595.1 Thermoanaerobaculales bacterium
TCCCGACCGAGTGGAGGGAGGAAAACGCGGCCAGAGGTCCGGAATCGGCGCGATCACACACAAGGTGGGGGGGCATCGTTCGGCAGGGGGTAGCCCGCCGGCGCGCCGCAGGCGCGCGAGGGCGCTCACTGGCGGGACCGAGGAACGCTCGCGTTCCGAGGGCGCGGCGGTGAGCGACCGTGGCCGCGGGCGCAGCCCGCGGACGGCGGGCGGGCACACATCGACCACGGACTCGGGAACGGGAACGGGAACGGGAACGGTTAGAATAGCTAGACCCACCCGACGGGTCTGAGAGAATGTGCGTGTTAGATCGATGGAGGTTTGAATGAGTGAATCGGCCAACTGGGACATGCTGGTTGTCGGCGGCACCGTCTTGACGATGGAGCCGGGCAGTGAACCCATCAAGAGCGGCGCCGTGGCGGTGGCCGATGGACGCATCGCCGCTGTTGGACCGGCCGAGGAGCTTCTCGAGCTGTCTCCATCCGGCGACGTACTCAACGCCGGCAACAGCATCATCCTGCCCGGCCTCGTCAACACCCACTCCCATCTCGCGATGACCCTGCTGCGCGGAATCGCCGACGACATCCCGCTTAAAGAGTGGTTGGAACAGCACATCTGGCCGGTAGAGTCGAAGTACATGAATCGTGAAACGGTGCGCCTCGGCACCGAGCTCGCGACCGCCGAGCAACTGCTCGCCGGGGTCACCACAACCGCCGACATGTACTTCTTTGGAGACGAGGTGAGCGCCGTGCTCGCTGAGGCGGGCATGCGAGGCGTGGTTGCCGAGTCGCTCATCGATATTCCGACTCCGCGCTGCGCCACCCCAGAGGAGATGTTGGAGAAGCAGCGCAAGTTGCTTGAAACCTACTCCAGTCACCCGCTCATCACCCCGTCGGTGGCGGCACACTCACCCTACTCCGTGAGCGCGGCCAATCTCGTGAAGGAGGCGGAGCTGGCCGAAGAGTACGAGGTGTCGATGCAAATCCACCTCGCGGAAACAACGTGGGAGGTCGAGAAGCTCCTTGGCGAAAAGGGTGTGTCGCCCGTCGCTTACCTCGCCGATCTCGGTGTCCTCTCCGAGCGCACCGTGGCGGCTCACTGCGTCCACGTGTCGTCGGAGGATATCGAGCTACTGGCTGAGTTCGAGGCCGGCGTGTCGCACAACCCGGTCAGCAATCTCAAGCTCGCTTCCGGAGTCTCACCGGTCCCGGCAATGGTCGCAGCCGGGGTCAAGGTCGGTCTCGGCACCGACGGCGCCGCATCCAACAACACCCTCGACCTGCTGCGGGACATGCAGCTGGCCGCCCTGCTCCACAAGGGTATTGTCGGCGATCCCACCGTCCTTCCGGCACGGACCATGCTCGAGATGGTAACCATCAACGGAGCACGGGTTCTCGGTCTCGAAAATATCGGCACCCTTACCGAGGGACGGGAAGCCGACCTCATTTGCGTGGCGGTGGACGGTCCCCACACTGCTCCCATGTACGATCCATTCTCCCACCTTGTTTTTGCCGCCCGCTCGTCCGATGTCCGCCACGTGATGATTCGCGGCCAGGTCGTGGTTCGCAATCACGAATTGCAGACCATGGACCACGAACGCATCGAAGCGCAAGCACGGGAGCTTTCAGAAATCGTTCGTTCGAGTTGACCCGGAACCTCAGGAGGATTCGATGAACGCAACACCCAGAAGCATCCTCGCCGCCACCGACTTCTCCGAGACTGCAGAGCGGGCGGTGACGTTGGCCGGCGCCCTCGCCCGCCACTTCAAGGCCGATCTCCATCTGCTCCACGTCGCGGTTCTTGTCGAGGACTCCACTCTCGACGAAGGCGGCCGTAGCCAGCTCGAGCTGCTGCTGGCCACCGGTGAGGACGCACGCCGCGAACTCCTGGAGAAAAGTTCCGGGAACCACGACATATCCGTTACGCCCCTTTTGGTTCGCGGAATCAGTCCCGACGAGGTGATTGTCGAGACCGCCTCCGACCTGGGCTGCGACCTCATCGTCATGGGGACGCACGGGCGCCGCGGCCTGTCCCACCTTTTTCTCGGATCTGTGGCCGAAAGAGTGGTCCGCACCTCGTCGATGCCCGTGCTGGCCTTGCGTGCCGACGCAGTCGTCGAGCCCGGCGGCATCACCAGAATTCTGGTGCCGTATGATTTCTCTGATGCGTCAGCCGAGGCGGTTCGCCAGGCCGCTGCCTGGGCGAATACCCTGGACGCCGAGATCACCTTGCTGCACGTTGTCGAACCGGTGGTCTATCCGGAGTTCTACTCGGTGGATGTACTGCCGGACAACCTCATTATGCGCCTCACCACACGTTCGGAGGAGGCCCTCGACAAAGCTGCTGCCGAGCTTCTCGACGGTCGCGGCTGTACGACACTGGTCGAGGTGGGTCGCGCTGCAGATACGATCGTCAACCTCGCCGATCCGGAGCAATTCGATTTCGTCGTCATGGCGACGCGAGGCCTCTCAGGGCTCGAGCACGTCCTTCTCGGCTCGGTTGCCGAGGCGGTCCTTCGGCGCTGCAGAGTGCCGATGCTCACCATCCCATCGCAGTAGTTCAGAGTTTAGAGTTGAGAGTTTAGAGTTACGGACGTACCGCTGGTGGGTCGGGGAACTCTCAACTCTCAACTTTTAACTCTTAACTCGTCCGCCCCTGGCGGACGGTTATAGGTGTTCATCGCCCGTTCAAGCCCGTCCCGTATAGCAACCTCGACCGCGTCAGCAGCCCGCCGAACCGTGGCGGCAGCTCGTGCTTGCTCGTCCGGAGAAAACGGTGCGAGGACGTACTCGGCCAGATCCACCTCGGGATCACCGCCGCCGACGCCGACCCGCAACCTCGGGAAGCCGGTGCCGAGGGCGTCGCAGAGGTCTCTGAGGCCGTTGTGGGTCCCGGGTCCACCGGATATCCGAAGGCGCAGGGTGCCGAGTGAGAGATCCACGTCATCCACGACCACCAGCATGTCCTCAGCCCGAAGATCGAGCTCGGCAAGCAGCCGGCGCGCTGCGCTGCCGGATCGGTTCATATAGCTGAGCGGACGGGCGACGGCTACCATACGGCCCGGAGCGATGACCGCGAGCTCGCACGAGAACCGCTCCATCCACTTCCCTCGGCCCCGCCGGCGCAACACCTCATCCGCCACCTCGAACCCGACATTGTGGCGGGTTCCGGCGTACTGCGCCCCGGGGTTGCCGAGACCGAGAACCAGATCGACGGCCATGGACCTCGCGCGGCTACTCGGTCTCTTCTTCCTCCTCGGCCTTGCCTTTGCCAATGACCTCCGGTTCCTCTGCCTCGGCCGACACCAGCTCTTCCTCTTCGATCTCTTCCTCGACCGGCTCCTCAATGATCTTGGGAATTTCGACCACTGCCACGACGCGATTCTCGTCCTCGAGGAACTTGGCGTTCTCCGGCAGCTGCGATGCGAGATCCGCGACCTTGAGGTGCTCGCCGACCTCGAGGTCTGAAACGTCGAGCACGAACTTGTCGAACATCTCACGCGGGAGGATCTCAATTTCAATATCTCGGGTCACGAAGTCGACCCGCCCACCGTGGCGCACGCCGACACAGTCGCCGACCAGCTCCACCGGCATTTTGACGGTCAGCTTGTGACCGCGGGTGATGCGGATGAAGTCGATGTGAATGAAGTGTCCGCTGATCCGATTGACCTGCAGCTCCTTGATCATCGCGAGCCTTTCCTCATCCGTCCCCTTGAGCTTGAGCAAGAAGATCGTATTTTCTCCGGCCGCACTCTTGAGCAGCTCGCGGATCGAGTGCTCATCCACTGCGATGGGCACCGGAGGCTTACCACCTCCGTAAACGACGGCCGGGACCATGCCCTGGTGCCGCATCCTGCCTGCCTCCGCGCTGCCCCGGCCTTCCCGGGTCTCCACTGTGACGACGATTTCTGGACTCTCAGCCATTGCAATATTCTCCCTTGGGGTTGTCTACTAGCCCGGTCTTCTCACCGGGTGTCTACTGCGGACGGCGAATGATAGCCATCTGTCGTTCTTTTCGCAAATCATGCTCCTCAACGTAGTGCTACTACGCCTGCGTCGCCCGATTTGCGAAAAATTCAACATCTGACTACCCTTCGCCGCCCTCGCTACGAAACCCGGTGAGAAACCCGGGCTAAACGAAAAGGCTCGAGACCGATGCCCCCTCGTGAATGCGGCGGATGGCTTCCCCCAGAAGAACCGCCAATGAAAGCTGCTCTACCTTGGGGCTCCTTTCCGCCGCCTCACTCAGAGCAAGGGTGTCGGTCACCATGACCTTTTCGATCGAACTCGAATTGATGCGGTCGATGGCGGGACCCGAAAAGACCGGGTGTACACCGGTGGCATACACCGATCGGGCTCCGCGCTCGATCAGCGCCTCGGCCGAATGAACCAGGGTTCCCGCGGTGTCGATGATATCGTCGACGATCACGCAATCGTAGCCTTTCACGTTGCCGATCACGTTCATGATCACGGCCCTGTTGGCCTCCGGGCGACGCTTGTCCATGATCGCCAGGTCGAGCTTCAGGCGTTTAGCAAACGCGCGCGCTCGTTCGACGCCTCCGGCATCCGGCGATACCAGCATCGGGTTATCCAATTCACTGCGGCGAATCGCTTCGATGAGGACCGGCGCGGCATAGAGGTGATCCACGGGAATGTCGAAAAAACCTTGAATCTGCGCCGCGTGCAGATCGATTGTGAGGACCCGATCCGCGCCGGCGGTGGTAATCAGGTTGGCAACCAGCTTGGCGGTGATCGGTACCCTCGGCGCGTCCTTGCGGTCCTGACGGGCATAGCCGAGGTACGGGATGACGACACACACCCGCGCCGGCGACGCCCGGCGGAACGCGTCGAGCATGATCAGCAGCTCCATCAGGCTTTCGTTCGGGGGAGACCCCGTCGGCTGCACGATGAACACGTCCGCGCCACGCACATTTTCTTCGATCTGGCAGTACAGCTCGCCATCGGAGAATGCGCCGAGGCGCACACGCCCCTTTTCAATCTGCAGATAGCCGCAGATCGACTCCGTCAGCGCCGGATTCGCACGCCCGGAAAACACCAGAAGACGATGCTCTCTCAACATGAGTTACTTACCGATCACTCCCCATTGCCGCCCCCGTCGGACACCCGGTGTGAAGACCGGGCTCGTGGCTGGGGCGGCAGGATTCGAACCTGCGAATGCCGGATCCAAAGACCGGTGGCTTACCACTTGCCGACGCCCCAAGCGCCGCAGAGTATACCCGATTAGGAAGGTCAATCCTCGATCGCTTTCGAACCCGGGGCCTCCGACGTCCAGAACTCCTCGTTGAACAGCTTCGCCGACAATCGATCCATGGCGGATTGTTTGGATTCCTTGCCGTCCTCACCAGAGGCGGATCGATCGCCGACGACTCTGGTCTGCCGGGCCGACTCGTACTCTTCGAGTACCCGCTGCTCGACATGCTGTCGAGTCTCGCTGTTGAGGGGGTGGGCGATGTCGCGCATCTGGCCGTTCCGCGCCTTGCGACCCGGCATGGTGACAAAGACCTGACCTTCACGACCCTCGATCACCCGTAAATCGTTGACCATGAAGCAGTCATCAAACACCACGCTGGCAAACGCTCGGACCTTTCCGCCTTTTGCCGGGCTGATGCGAACCTCGGTTACCTTCATCCTCGATCCCCCTCTCGAAATTCGACCTCTTGCACCTGCTACCGCCAAGTCCGCGGTTGAACATCAATCCACGTACATCCCGCGGCCCGGCCCAAGGCCTGTCGCCGCGTTGCCGGCGGCCGATCGGCTCGGAAACACTGCGAAGGCGTACACAGTAGCGACCAGCCAACCTGAGGTCAACCCAGTGTACCCCGCCACAATCACTCATCCTTGGTTGACCATGACGCATGCCGACATCTCCGGGAGAGGAGGCAGCTCGTTCGCAGTGTTCCACTCGAGCTGAACCAACTCGAGTTCGGCCCAGCGGCCGTTCTCCCGCTGCACGCGCACCACGCCCGGCACCGAAGCCGTGTGGTCACCGAGCTCGATCGTCCAGCCGCCGCCCCCCGCCTTCTCCTCGGCTACCGACATCACCCTCCAGGGATCGGGCTCTACTTCGACCAGCGCCTTCCACCCCGCCCCCTCGATGAGCAGGCGCCCGTCCGAGCGAATCGAGATCCGGTCCCCGTCTGTGGCGGGGAGCCTACCGCCGAGAAGACGAACGGCCTGCGGCAGAGGCATGACAGCGATGCCCAGGATTTGCTCGAGATCTGCGGCCTCTAGCCGACAACCTTGACGCAGATCGAAGAAGGTGGACGGCCCGACGCCGGTCCAGGCGGTCAAGGATAATGCGGATCCGAACGGCTCGGAAACCGTGAGGCGACCGGCTCCCCCACTGGTCAGCAACGATAACCTCAGACCGCCGGATGACGGCACGCGAAGGTGATACAGTGCCGCCGGATTACCGGGGAGGGGCCGGTTCAGCCGAAGCTGTGCCGCCTCCAGGTCCGCCGCCCCGAGCGGGGGGGCAACCGATCGGCACCCGGTCAACACAACGAGCGCGATCAGGACCGCCGCGAACAGTCCGGCCGGATTGGTCGAGATGTCAGCGCGACCCATCATCCTCGGACTCGAGCAGCGACCGCACGTGCTCGGAGTTTTCACAGCCCATATCGAGTCCTAGCAACAGGAACCGACGACCCTCATCTCCCTGGCCGCCGGCAAGCAATACCTCTCCCAGGTGGCAATATAGGGTACCGTCCCCGAGATTTCCGTCGACATCGATGGCACGGCGCAGCCAATGTTCGGCTTCGTCGAGATCCCCCAGGCGATAGTGGACCCAGCCCAGGCTGTCCAGATAGGCGGAGTTGTCCGGATCGGCGGCGACCGCACGGGCGATCAACTCCAGCGCCTCGTCGAGGTGAACCTCACGGTCGGCCCACATGTAACCCAAGTAGTTGGCGGTATTGGCGTCGTCCGGCTCGTCGGCTATCAGGCGACGGAAGAGCTCCTCTGACTGCTCGACCTGACCCGACCGTTCAAGCGCAGCGGCGCGGATGAAGAGGAGATCACGATTCTCGCCGATGCGTGCGATCGCCGCCGCCGCCTCCCGATCCACATCCGGCCACCGCTCGAGGGTCTGAAGAACCTGCAAACCAAGGAGCACGCTTTCAGATGAACCCGAGTCGAGGAGCGGGCGCAACCGACGCCAGGCCCTCCGGTCACCGGTGCGCAGAAGGAACTCGGCCTCCAGCGCCTCCGCCTCGATCTGTGCCCGTCCCTGGAGAGACGGCTGGATGCGGACGATTGCCGAAACACCTTCCTGCCATTGCTCCTCACGCCGGAATGTCTCGGCAAGTAAACGGACGTAGTCGGGCCCGGCGGCCTTGACGTCACCGACACGATCCAACCACTCTCTGGCCAACATCGGGTTGTCGGCGATCAACTCGAGACGCGCGGCGGTCAGGGCAACCCTCACCGCCTGGCGCGAGCCCACGTCGTTCTCAACTTGCTCCCAGGAGCGGTCAATCCACTTGCGACCACCGACCTGGTCTCCTGTGCGATAGGTCGACCAGGCCATTGCGAGGATCAGGTCGAGATCGTCCGGGTTCTTCTTCAATAGCCGCTGCAGCTTCGCCATCGCCTCCTCGTGGCGACCGAGGGACGACAGGAGGTGTGCCTCCAGCGTTCGCGCTCGGACCGAATCCGGGGCGCGCACCAGCACACGCTGCACGGTCTCCAGACTCAGCTCGAGAAGGCCCCCTTCCCACAGAAGTCCGGCAGCTCTCATGAGCGAATCCAGATCTGTGTCCCCCAGCCAGCCCAGCATGCGCTCACCCGCTTCGCCCGGACGATCCATCTCTACGAGCAGCTCGACGAGTTTTTCTCGGCACCTCGGTGCGGCCGGGCCGCCCGCGGCGCACTCCGAGTACAGCTCGGCAGCCTCCTCGGACCTTTCGTTCGCGTCGAGGAGATCAGCGTGCAGCATCACCAGCTGAGAGTTGTCGGGACGGCCTCCCCGCAAGCCGGCAACGATCTCTTCCGCCTCCCCCGCCTCTCCTCGCTGCGCCAGATTCTGGGCGAGGGCGAAGAGCAGATTTGGGTCGCCCTCATTTGCCTCGATGGCTTCGCGCAGAGCGGTTTCCGTGTCGGCAGCCAGCCCGGAGTCCCGAACCGACAGTTGGGCCAGGGCGAGCGCGCGCACCCGCAGACCTTCAGCACCCAGGTCGTCAGCATCATTCAGGACCTCGACCGCCTTGTCGGCCATGCCGACGTCAACCAGAAAGCCGGCATAGGCAAGCCGAACCTCGTTGACGTCCGGAGCATCGCGCACCGCCCTCGCATACGCATCCATCGCCTCGCGATACTGCCCGCTGGCTTCGAGCACCCGGGCTTCGAGATACGGTTCCAGGCCTTTGGGCAAGCCGTCATTCTTCCCGGCCGGGGTTTCCCCGGCGGCTGCACCAAATGCGACAGCCACTGCTATTACAACCAGTGCTCCCCGTTTCACGCTTGAAGGAATCAAATTTCTACCCATTATTTCGGTGTCGATCCTCCCGCCCTCCCGTCCAGTATCAGACATCGGCGAGACAGGTCTCGACCATAGAACACGCACGAGTGTACCTCTTATTGCCTCGCGTGCATCTTCCATACTGGAGCTCAGGTGCTAGAATCACCGCCGATGACTGAATCTGGTAAATCCAATACGTTGTTCACCGATCGCACGTTTCACGATTTGGACCTTCCGGAGCCGATCCAACGGGCCATTGACGACCTGGGGTTCACCCACCTGACGCAGGTGCAGGCGGAGGTGTTGCCGGTATCGCTCGAGGGGCAGGATGTCGTGGCTCAGGCTCAGACCGGTTCGGGCAAGACCGCTGCCTACCTGCTGACGATCTTCACCCACATTCTCCGGACCCCCCGAGAATCCTCCCCCGAAACGCCACGGGCCTTGATCGTGGCGCCCACCCGCGAGCTCGCGGTTCAAATCGCGGGTGATGCCGAGAGCCTCGGCCATCACGCCGGCATTCGAACCCACGTCGTCTTCGGCGGGCTCGATTATCGCAAGCAGCGGGAGATTCTCGAACGTGGCACTGACCTCCTCGTGGGAACGCCGGGACGATTG
>JAOZUP010000553.1 GCA_029938595.1 Thermoanaerobaculales bacterium
CCAACGTGTGCGCAAGTGCGGCGTCACCCTCGTACCTGCGCATACAACTCGCGACATCGGACGACTACATTCTGAACATCGAGACCTCCAGTCTCGTAGAGACATTCATGGTCCGTGGTCTCGCCTTCGTAGACCAGACCAAAAACGCCCATGGCATCAGGTATCACACGTACTCCCAAGGCCACGTGCAGTGCAACCACTTCGGCATCGACGGAACCGGTACCCTAGCACTCAATCTCGGGTCCGGCATGTGCGTTGGATGTCTCGGCGGTGGCGGCGGGAACTTGATCATTGGCACTGATGGCGACGGCGTCAACGATGTGGGCGAGCGAAATGTGTTTGGCGCGGGCTACGATGGCATCTTCGTGAACCTTGGTAGCTCGTCATATCCCAACTGGATCGCGGGAAACTACTTCGGCGTTAGTGCCGACGGGGTGACCGAAATGGACCTCACGACCGGGATTTACATGCGCCAGAGTGTTGCCCAAACCGTGATCGGTAGCAATGGTGACGGCACCTCAGACGGTCTCGAACGCAACGTCTTCGCCTATTGTTACAAAGGCGTGTCGCTCGATACCCGGGTTGGAATCGGTCACCAAAATTTCGTTGTCGGCAACTGGATCGGACGTGACGCCCGCGGCGGTCTGGCCGGCAACTACTATGGCATCTTCGTCTCAGGAGACTCAACTGATCAGAAAATCAGCCGCAACCAGATCATGGGCAACGAGATAGGTATTAACGTTTCGAGTGATGCCACTCTTTCCGACTCGTCTGGCGCCAACTGCATCGTCGGGAACAGCAGCGGACTTCTTCACACGGGTACCGCCGTCAACCTGTTTGCCGAGGATAATTATTGGGGTGCCGCCGATGGGCCCTCGGGGGTTGGTTCCGGTGGCGGCGATACAGTCAACGTCACGGGCTCGGGCTCGGTGGATTTCGATCCATGGCTGACCTCGCCCCATGACGTGTGTATTTTTGTATTCGTCAACGGATTTGAAAGTGGCAATCTCGGCGATTGGAGCAGTTCGACCGGCGGCCCCTGACCATCTCGAATTGTGGGCTGAATCGAAAAGGTGCCAAAAAGGTGCCAACCAAAAAAGGTGCCAGGCACCCGGGTATTGATGTTACGACTCAAAATGGTGCCATATCCCGATTATGGCGTGGCAGATGACCAGGCGCCCATGTTGCCGGTCTCGAAATCGTCAGCGAAGATCGCGAAGGCATCCACGGTCTCGAGGCTGATCACTGCGGTTCCGGCCTCTCCGTCGACATGATCGTAAATCGAGCACGAAATCTCGATCGGGACGCCTGGCGGCAAGCCGACTTCGATTTCCGCGGTGAGATCGATCATCCCGGAGGTATCGGTTGCCAGGTCTCCAAGATTCCATCGCGCCATGACTCCGGTCGGGTCGACGAAGTCGGCCGGAGGAACTGATCCACCAAAGGGCGCTTCAGGTGGGAGGGCGCACCACAGGGTCACGTTATTTTCGTACCCCCCCCCGTTGCCATATCCGAGCGCAATCAATGCCGGCTGTCCGGGCACCACCAGAGGATCGTAAGTACTTTCGATCCAAAGCGCAGGCGGGGTCTTTTCGACAGACGTCGTGCGAAGCTCGCTGCTCTCAGCCAGAATTGTGTTGATCGCGCTCTCCGTCCAGGTGCATGGCTCGACGAAGAACAGCGACGTCATGGTGACCGCATGTCCGACGGCGATCTGCACGGTCCACTCGTTTTGACCCGGATCTTGGCTCACGGTCCCGTCGCTCACGGTCACGTCGAGCAAAGACAGCTCTGACGGCTCGAAACCTTGCTGGAGCAGGGCGCTCGTCTGGGCTCCAGATCGGTTGTACAGCTCCTCCACAATCTCGATGGTGTCACCGGTTTCGTGTGTCGTAATGATGCCGGGGAACCAGGGTTCGGTGTTAACAAAGGTTTCCCACTGGGTGGTCGTCGCGGTGATCTGATCGATAGAGGTCGTGGCCACGGCGGTCCCGGTGTGGTCGTAGATGGAGCACGACGAGGGAACAGGCGTTCCGGGTGGGAGGCCCGCCGCCACTTCCGCGGTGACGTTGATCGAGGTGAAGCTGCCATTGGAAAGATCACCAAGGTTCCATGCGGCTGTGAGGCCTGACGGACCTACCGAGTCCGCCTGAGGCGAGGAGCTGCCGAAGGACGCATCGGACGAAAAACTGCACCCGATCTCGACGCTATTCTCGTAACCCCCATCGTTGCCGGCCTGCAGCTGAAATGTGGCCGGCTGGGCGGCAAACACCAGCGGCTCGTAGCTGCTGCCGATTTGGAGATCGTGAAGCCATTTGTCGAGGATCACGTCGCGCCGAAGATTTTCAGCGACCCAGAGTCTGTCGACCGGGCTGTCAGGCCAATTGCACTGAGCTGCAAAGAACCAGACGGTGAGCGTGGCCGACTGGCCTGCCCCGAGCGTGACGGACCACAGTACCTGACCTGCCGGCTGGGTGACGGTGCCGCCGGTAGCGGTGTGGGTGATGTATAGCACCTCAGTGGCGACAAAGCTTTGG
>JAOZUP010000554.1 GCA_029938595.1 Thermoanaerobaculales bacterium
CGCCTTCCGAGAACGCGTGGCCGCGGTCGCAGACCGCGGACGGCGGGCGGGCACGGAGACGGGTACGGATCAGTCGGTGGCGGGGAGGTCGAGCACCCACACCCGGGAGTTGAGATCCGCGAGGTAGAGGGTGTCGCCGTCGAGCGCAAGACCGGTTGGGATAATGCCCGCCTCGCCAAGGTCGATCTTACGGGCCGTGCCGTCCTCCACCAGCCACAGGCTGCGTGCCGGCAGGTCCGTCACCAGCCAGCGGTTGTCGGAGAGTTCGACCACCTGCGGGCGAGAGTAGAAATCGCTCCAGGTCTCCGGCAGATTCACCACCTCCAGCGCCTGCCCCCGGCGATCGAGGACCTGCAGCCGGCGGTTGCCGGTGTCGCAGACGAGGATCCGCTCAGAGTCGAGCCAGGTAATCCCTACCGGCTCCACGAGCTCGCCCGGACCGCTTCCGTTGCCGCCGATGGTCTCGACCTGGGGTGTGCCATCTGCTGCTGAGATGAGGACGATGCGCTGGTGGCCGGTGTCGGTCGCGGCGATGGTGCCGTCGGCAGCGACCCCAACCGACCGCGGCCCATACCATCCATCGAGAGGCACGGGCAACGGCCGCACCTTGCCGGAGTCTGGGTTGTAAACCAAAACTCGGTGGTTCCAGGTATCGGCGATGACCAGCACGCCTTTAGGGGTCCACGCAACCCCCTCCGGGTCATTGAGCTTCTCGGGCACTCGTGCTTCGAGCGGCCGACCGTCGCCGGCGAAGAGGATCACATCGTCGAGGCCGACATCGGCGACCGCCACGGTCCCGTCGGGCGCCACCGCAATGCCGCGCGGTTCCGACAGCCAACCCTTCCCCAGGATCTTCGCCGCCGTCACACCAAGGGCATCCGCGAGCTGCGGCGGCACCGCTGCTGCTTGCGCGCCTTCCGGTTCCTCTCCGGTGTCGCGCAGGAGCATAAAATCCGTCGAACCGACGTTTCCCCATGGAATTCGGGTGAAGACATAACGCACCACCTCCGCCAGGCTCGGCCGCTGATTCTCCATCACCCACCAGGCCCGCAGGGGTATTCGCTCCGACACATAGCCCGGGCCCAGCAGGCGGCGGACCTCGGACTCCTTCTCCGGATCGCAGAGGACCAGCGGCGGCCGCATCCCCGGTGACGGTACCCCCCACCAGGTCGGGGTGTCGCGCCAGTACCAGGTCAACGGCCAGCCGGCCTCGCCATCGACCGCGGCCACCGGATCGACGCCTTCCGTCTTCAGCCGGTAGCCCTCCTCGACCGGCGGCAGGATCTCGGGGCAGGTCTGGACATAGATCAGGGCCTCAACCCTTTCGCGGTTGGGGCTGATCTCGTCGAGGACGAAGTTGGCGACGAAAGAGGTCACCAGCGTTGCCGCCAAGCCGGCAGCTGCCAGGGTGCGGCTCCACCAGACGCCCTGAGGACCGAAGGTCCGCGCCAGCTGGAGCCCAGCAAGCGGCAGGAAGGCCCACACCTGGTGGACTCCGAGCCACGGCACCTTCTCGCCCAGGTAGCAATACATCGCGACCGATGTCAGACCGAAGAGCAGCAGCGAGATCTCGATGCGGCCCATCCGCCGCCGTCTGCGCCACGCCCAGGTCAAAGCTGCGATGATGGGCAGGAACTCGTAGAGGGCGAGTCGCGGCAGGTGGTACCAGGGCGGACCGCCAACCCGCTCGACGCTGTGCTGGCCCCACCAATAGGAGATCGCCTTGTAGGGGAAAAACCAGTCCTCTGGGAAACGGAAACCTACAGTGAAAACGGGCACGGTGATCACCAACGCCACCGCGACCGCGGACAGCAGACCCCACCGATGGCGTTGAATCCATCGAAGGGTTACCGGCAGTGACCGGCGCAGGCCGGCACCCGTCAGCATTATCGCCAGCACCAACCCAACCAGGGCCGAGGTGACGAATGCGTTCTCCTTGGTGGCGAAAGCGAGAGCCGTCCAAACTCCGACCCAGATCCACGCTTTGGAGCTCCCGCGCACCGCCCGCCAACCGGCGATGATTGCCGCCGATGCGACCAACAACTCGAGAATGTCCATGCGCAGGAAACGGCCGTAGAAGAGGCAGAGTGGCGAGATAGTTACGAGAAGGGCCGTCCACCACGCGGCGCGCCCCCCGAGCGGCCGGCGTAGGCTCCATGCAACGGCAATCAGCAGGACGCCGGCGAGGGCTATTGGAAGCCGGCCGGTGAAGTCGGAGTCACCGACGACAACGAAGGTCGCAGCGGTGAGGTAGTAGAGGAGCGGCCCGTGGTACGTCGGGTCGTATCGGTAGTTGCCGCTGCGGAGCAGATCAATGGCCGCGTGCGAGTGGATTGACTCGTCGTGGTGATAGGGCCGCCCGCCGAGGTCCCACAGGTGCAACGTCAGCGACAGGAGGACGAGCAGCAGCCAGGGAAGACACCGCCGCCAACTCCAACCAGTCCCCAACGTCATGCGGAAAGCTTATCAGAGGAGGGGGATGCCGGATGCCGGATGCCGGATGCCGGATGCCGGATGCCGGATGCCGGATG
>JAOZUP010000146.1 GCA_029938595.1 Thermoanaerobaculales bacterium
AGTTAGGAAGTTAGGAGGTTGGCGTTTCGCCTCCCGGACGGAAAAGGAGTGTCGAGTTAAGACGGACCGAAAACCTGTTCCTGCGCCAAAAGACCAACCTGTGCGTTGTTTCACCGGCTTGTGCGTGTAGCGACCAAGTCGTACAAGCCGGATCAGCAGCGATGGAATACCTGAGACCTGAACACCTCACCTCCTCACCCCCTCACCCCCTCACCCCCTCACCTCCTAACTTCCTAACCTCCTAACCTCCTAACTTCGTAGTGCTAGACTCCTTGCCAAGAGGAAAACATGAGCACAGAATTCGATGCGATTACGAACGTCTTGAAGAAGGCCTTCCAGGTCGAGGTGGACGGCTTCACCTTTTACTCGATGGCCGCTGAACGCACGACCAAGCCGGCGGCTCAGCAGCTCTTTGAAAGACTCGCCCGGGACGAGACCGAACACCAGGCCTACATCAGGGCCGTCATGAGGCGATACGAGGAGCACGGTGCGAGCAGCTTCCACTTCGATCCCCGCGACCCCGATTTGGCGGAGTTCTCCTCCGAGATCTTCACTGAAAGCTTCAAGGAGCAGGCCCGGGGTGAGGTCTTCGAAGCCGGGGCGCTGTCGATCGGAATACAGCTCGAGTCGAACGCCGTTGCGTTTTTTTCCGCAGCGGCGCACGAGGCGTCGGATCCTCAGATCAGCGGTTTCTACCGCTTCCTCGCCGACTGGGAAGGATTTCACCTCCGCACCCTGGAGCAGCTCTACGACAGCATCCGCGTGGACTTCTTGCTCGAAGAAGAATGAGCGCTCGCAGCGACGTCGTCGACTGGGCGCTCGAGTGTTACCACGATCTCGACTTCGGGGTCGTGCATGGCTGGCTCGAGGAGGAGAGCGGGCGTACGGCCGCGGGCTATCTGCCGGTGTACGCGCCGCGCGAGATCATCCACGCCTGCGGCATGCTGCCGGTAGGAATCTACGGCGGCGGCGATCAGCTTGAGATCATCCGCGGTGACGCCTTTTATCAGTCCTACATCTGTCATCTGCCGCGATCGGTTGTCGAGCTCGCCCAATCAGGACGTCTGGACTTTCTGTCGGCGATGCTCTTCCCCTCCACCTGCGATGTCATTCGCAACCTCTCCGGAATGTGGCAGCTGCTCTTCCCCGAACAGTACGTGCGTTACCTCGATCTCCCGCACCAGCGCAACACCGAGCTCGGTGGCGCCTTCTGGGAACGTGAGCTGCGCACGCTGCTGAAGGACCTCGGTGAGGTCTCCGGCCGCACCGCCACCGAAGAGGATCTGAAGCGATCGATCGGTGTCTACCGCGAGGTGCGGCACCTCATCCTCGAGCTCTACCGGGTCAGGCGGGAGGAGCCGTGGCTCGTCCCCACCGAGGAGCTCTACCTGCTGATGCGCGCGGCCGAGGTCGTGCCGCCGGAGACATTCCTCGAGCAGGGTCGGGCCTACCTCGAGGCGGTGCACGCCGAACCAGGGCGACGGCGGGACAACAGCCGCGTGGTGATCGTCGGCGCCTTCTGCGAGCAGCCGCCGCTGGGGCTGATCAAGACCATCGAGCGTGCCGGGTGCTACATCGTCGATGACGATTTCCTGGTCGGCAACCGGCTTCTCGAGCAGGACGTGCCGACCGACGGCGATCCGGTGCGCGCCCTCGCCGACACCTTTATCCGGCATGCCTCGAAAACATCGATCCTTTACGAGCCAGACCCCGCGGGCAAGCGCCATCTCATGGCCGAGCGGGTGGCCGCGGCCGGGGCCGACGGCGTGATCTTCGCCGCCCCGAGCTTCTGCGACCCGGCCCTTCTCGACCGGCCGATGTTGCGCGCCGGCGCCGAAGCCGAGGGCATCCCGTGCATCGCCTTCAAGTACTCCGAGAACAGCGGCCAATTCCAGCAGTTCCGTGAGCAGGCCGGTACGTTTTCGGACGCGATCAAGCTGTGGGGAGGCACCTGATGGCGGCCGAAAAGGCAAGCTGGGTCCATAAGGACCGGTCGATGGAGCTTCAAAAGAAGATGATCGCCCGGCACTTCGAGCGGCTGGAGCGGGCGCCGAGGTGTGGTGAGCCGGTCGTCTACACATTCGTCCCAGGGAATCTCACCGAGCTCATCAGGTCGTTCGGCGCCTTGCCGGTGCTTCCGGAGATCAACGCGCTCCAGTCTGGGATGCGCGGAAAAAGCAAGGACTACATTGCCGCCGCCGAGCGCGCCGGTCACTCCGAGGACGTGTGCACCTATGTGAAGTGCGATATCGGCATGCTCAAATCGGGCAATATCGGACCGACGGGAACCAAGCTTCCCGATCCGGATTTGTTGCTGCTGTCCTACACCGGCTGCTACACGTTTATGAAATGGTTCGAGCTTTTGAGGGAGGAGTACAACTGCCCGACGGTCTTTCTTCAGGTCCCATACCAGGGGGACGGGCGGCTCGCGCCCGAGCACCGTGAATACATCACTGACCAGATCCGGAAAGACCTGATCCCGGCGCTCGAGCAGGTGACGGGGCGATCCTACGACGAGGATCTACTGCGCCACCATCTCGGGCTCGCCGCCGAGACCGAGGATCACCTGGTGGCGGTGCTCGAATCGGCCAAGAACCGACCGAGCCCGATCGACGCCTACTTCGGTGGGGTCTACTACGTCGGTCCGATCTTCTCGGCTTTTCGGGGCACCGAGGAGGGGGTGGAGTACTACAAGGAGTTGCGCTCCGAGGTCGAGGCACGAGTCGCGGCGGGTCTGGGGCCGATCACCCCGGACGGGCCCCTCAACGATCAACGGTTCCGACTGGTGGTGGAGGGCCCGCCCAACTGGACGAGCTTCCGCGAGTTCTGGCGGATGTTCTCCGAGGAGCACGCGGTGGTGGTTGCCTCCACCTACACCAAGGTAGGCGGAACCTACGACTTCGGCTTTCGCCACGATCCCGATGACCCTCTCGGCACAATGGCGGACTACTGCGGGGGCTGCTACACAAACCTCAACCTGCCGAGCCGCATCGACATGCTGGTGACCTATATCCGCGACTACGAGGCGGACGGCTTTCTCATCAACTCGGTCAAGTCGTGCAACTCATTTTCGGCCGGCCAGCTGATGATGCTGCGCGAGGTAGAGAAGAGGACCGGGATCCCGGGCGCATTCATCGAATCCGATCTCGTCGATCCGCGGTATTTCTCGGCGGCGAACATCAAGAACCGCATCGAGAGCTACCTGCAGATGCTCGCGGCGCGGGCGGGCGCGGCATGAGATGAAGTGCTTCGTAGGTATCGACCTCGGATCGACGACCACCAAGGCGGTGGTTCTCGGTTCGGACGGCGCGATCCTCGGTCGCGGCATCACGAACTCACGCTCCAACTATGATCTGGCGGCCAAGGTGGCGCGCGAGGAGGCGTTCATCACCGCCCGCTTCGGGCTGCTGCGGCAGAAGGTCGAGGAGGCGGCCGGGCCGCAGCTCCTCGACCACCTGCTCAAGGCATTTCGCCTCAGCCAGACCCTTGCCCAGCTCCATCGGCTGCGTCAGCTGGTCGCCGACGAAATCGAGCGCACAGTCGCCGATCACCTCTCTGCGGGTGCGCTCGCAGCGATCAACGAGATCTTCGACGCCACTGAGACCGAGGAAGAGGCGTGGTTCGCGGACGACGACCCCGAACCGAGATCCGATTTCTTCCGCGACGCCGCCGGTTCAGCCTACATGCGCTATGCCGAAGAAATCGCAGACCCCGACGGTGTCAGCTTCGACCTCCTCGTCGGCCTCTATGACAAGTGCATCATCCGGGTGGAAAACGAACCCTTGGAGCTCGGCTTCCGTCATCACATCAACAGCGCGCTTCAGCGCATCGGCGACCCCGCGGAGGTCGACTCCGCGGTGCAGGCGGCGCGCGACGCCGAGCTCGAGGAGGAGAAAACGGTCGGCACCGGTTACGGCCGTGCGCGGTTGCCCTTTCCCAAGGAGCAGATCCGCTCCGAGATCCTCTGCCACGGGCTCGGTGCCCACACCCTCTTCCCCGGCACGCGGACGGTCCTCGACATCGGCGGTCAGGACACGAAGGCGATCCAGGTGGACGGCAACGGCATCGTCACCAGCTTCCAGATGAACGACCGCTGCGCCGCCGGCTGCGGCCGTTACCTGGGCTATATCGCCGACGAGATGAACATCGGGCTGCACGAGCTCGGGCCCCTGGCCCAGAAGAGCACCCGCTACGTCAAGATCAACTCGACATGCACGGTTTTCGCCGGCGCCGAGCTTCGCGAACGACTGTCGCTGGGCGAAAACAGGGAAGACATCCTCGCCGGACTCCACCGCGCGATCATCCTGCGCGCGATGTCGCTGCTCGCGCGCTCGGGTGGCATCGACGAGGAGTTCACCTTCACCGGCGGGGTCGCGCGCAACCCGGCGGCGGTCAAAGCCCTGCGACAGCTCTGCGATGAGACCTATGGTGCCCGCACGCTCAACATTTCGGCCGACAGCATCTTCACCGGGGCACTAGGGGCCGCGCTGTTCGCCCACCGGGAGGTGCGGGCATGACGATCACCGCCGGTATAGACGTCGGGTCGGGGGCGGTCAAGGCCGTGGTCATTTCGGCCGACGGCGAGGACCACCGGATTCTGTCCTCGACAGCAAGCAGGATCCGGCGCCGTGATATCCGCTCGGTGGTGGAGGAGGTCTTCACCACGGCCGCGGCGGGCGCGGAGATCGAGACGATCGACTATGTGGCGACCACCGGCGAGGGCGAGGACGTCCCATTCGCCACGGGTCACTTCTACGGGATGACGACCCACGCTCGCGGCGGGCTCTTTCTCGAGCCGGAAGCACGGGCGGTCCTCGACGTCGGCGCCCTCCACAGCCGGGCGGTCCTGATGAACGAGCAGGGAAAGGTCCTCTCGTACAAAATGACAAGCCAGTGCGCTTCGGGGTCGGGCCAGTTCCTCGAGAACATTGCGCGCTACCTCGGGGTCTCACAGGCCGAGATCGGCGAGCTGTCGCTGGCGGCGGACGATCCCGAGAAGGTCTCCTCGATCTGCGCGGTGCTGGCCGAGACCGATGTCATCAACATGGTCTCACGCGGTATCTCGACTGAGAACATCCTGCGCGGTATCCACGAGAGCATGGCGCTTCGTTTCGCGCGCCTCCTGCGCTCGATCGGTGCATCCGGAGCGGTCCTCGTTACCGGCGGGCTGGCGAGCGACGCCGGTCTGCTCGCCGCCATCCAGGACGCGCTCGACGAGGACGATCGTGTTGCCGGAACCCTGCGGGTGGCGGGCCACCCGCTCAGCATCTTTGCCGGGGCCATCGGCGCCGCCATCTGGGGCGCATTTCGTTACGAAAAGACCGACCTTGGAGGAGCAGCATGGAAGGCGACTACACCGACGACCCAGGCGTCGTCATCCGCAACCTGAGGTCCGAGGACCTCTCGCGGCTGGTGGCCATCGACGAGAAGATCACCGGCCGCAGCCGACATCTCTGGTATGAGGGCAAGCTCAAGCTGGCGCTCGAGGAAAGTGACCTCCACGTTTCGTTGGTGGCGGAAAGCGACGGCCTGTTGGTGGGCGCGATGTTCGCCGCGGTCCAGTACGGCGAGTTCGGTCTGCCCGAGCCGCTGGCGGTGCTCGACACGGTGCTGGTCGACCCGGCCTTCGAGCGCCGGGGGGTCGCCCGCGCGATCTTCGAGCAGCTCCTGCTCAACCTCAGGGCGCTGCGCATCGAGCGGGTGCGCACCGAGGTGGCGTGGAATGACCACGAGCTCGCGGCCTTCTTCGACAGCATGGGCTTCGAGCCCGCGGCCCGCCTGGTCCTGGAGACCGAGATTTCGCCTGCGTGAACCGAATCGAATTTCCGCCCTACGGCATTGTCCCCGACCACGCCGTGAGTCGTGGTGTCGATGACGGTGACGGTATCGCTGTCGAGCTGTGTGACGTACAGCCGGTTCAGGTCAGGATGAACGGCGACGCCGTGAGGCAGGTTCGAGACCGGCAGGTACGTGACAACCGTCAGACTCGACGTGTCGATGACGATGACCCCGTCGACAAAATCGGTTGCATACGCCCGGCTCTCGTCCGGGTCCATGGCGATGTTCTGGAGCCGCGAACCGATCGTCACATCAGCAGTTTCAATGTTGGTGTTGGCGTCGATCTCGTGGAGGTTCGTTCCCGGTGTGCCGTTTGAGAAATCAAGAGCGTAAACCCGCTGCAAGGACTGATCGACGCCCACCGCAGCAACCGGGTGCCCCACCGCGATCGTCTCCTCGATGCTGTGATCGGTCGTGTCGATGACGGTGACCGTGCCGTCGGTCAGGTCCGCGACGTAGACACGGTCCAGCGCATCGACGACGGCGACTTCGGCCGGGTTTGATCCCGTCCGAAGTAAGGTGATGAGTTCGTCGGTACTCGCATCGATCACCGCAACCGTTCCGTCCAGGATTTTCGATACGTACACCGTCGATGTGTTGACGGGCTGCAATAGGTCTCGTTCCGACAAAGATGCCGAGACGAGGAATGAGACAAGGAAGATGATGATGAAAGCGGTCAGACAACGATTCCGATTCATGAACTCGTCCCATCGTGAGCGATATTTCTGAGAACGTCTCACGCCACAGTAAACATCGCCAGCCGCAACGTCAATACGGAACTACGGCACCGATGAGTGTGCCTCTTGCCTATCTGTGGCCGTTGGGGAGATGGCGCCCGCCGCTTTCTCACCGATCCGAAAACCGAGGGGAACGAGGAGCAACGCAGCGAGTGCAGCCACACTGCCACTCCGCACGACATGGTCGAGCGCCATCTGGGTTCCGCCCTCGACCCAGCGCTCGAAGTGGGCAATGTGAATGGAGTACAGAACAAAGAAAGCCCTGGCGGCGTAGGTTGTGAGCAGCCCAACGAGGGCATGGCGCCACCACTGAGACCTGCGGGCCAGACTGGAGGCGAAGAGGTCAAAGATCAGGCCCAGGCTGACGATCCCCAGGAGGTGACAGTAGTTGGGTGATGGACCGATGAACTTGAACGCGGCTGCGACGAGCCCGATGATGGCGGAGGATCCGATCTTGTTCCAGAAACCTCTTCCAATGCTGAGCAACAATAGGGCCCATGCTGCCAACCAAATCGACGCCCCTCCGACACCGAAGTCGGCAAGCAGGTCTTTACCGAATAACTCTGCCACTCCCCAGGCTGAGCCGAGTATCAGGACCCACATGATCTTCTTTGTTGTAATCAACGAAGCCTCCAACTCACCAGGCCCCTAGCATGTCCGGTGAGAGACGGTTGCACCGGGCTTTTCCAATATAGCATTCAAAAAGGCCGGCAGAGGATCTGCGGAGAAACGCCTGTAGACTGGTCTTCAATGCTCGCGATCGCCCTGTCAGGAGGATCTTTGCCTGATCAGAATCAGCTTTATCGACCCAAAATGTCGCAAGCGGGAAGGGCCCCTACCCACCCCGTTCAGGCGGTCGATGAACGTGGTCGAGTTCGTGATGTGCAGGTTGCCGGCGAGCTACCGATGACCCTGGTGGTTGATGATCGAGAAATCGTGACCCTTATGACCCTGGGCACCCACCCCGAAGCGCTCGCTCTCGGCTTCCTGCGGAACCAACGCCTGATCGACGACCTCGAGGAGATCGTCTCGGTCGAAGTCGACTGGAGCGAAGAGTGGGTGCGAGTTGCGACTCGCAGTGGCGTGGGCCTGCGCGATCAAGAGGCCAAGCTTGGCGGGCGTACGGTGACCACCGGTTGCGGACAAGGGACCGTGTTTGCCCATACCCTGGATGAACTCTATGCCGCCAAGCTGCCAAGGGTGAAGATCAACAGGTCGACGGTTCCGGCACTCCTGCTCGAGATCAATCGCCACAACAAGGTCTATCGCAGCGCCGGAGCGGTGCACGGATGTGCGCTGTGCGTGGGTTCTGAGGTCCGGCTCTTCACCGAGGACGTGGGACGTCACAATGCGGCGGACGCGATCTCCGGCATGATGTGGCTCGACCGGATCGAGGGCGGGGATAAGCTTTTTTTCACCACTGGACGACTGACCTCCGAGATCGTCATGAAGACTGCCATCATGGGGATTCCTGCTCTCATCTCCAGATCCGGCATCACTCAAATGGGTCTCGAGCTTGCCCAGCACCTCGGCATGGTGATGATCGCCCGGGCGCGAGGGACCAGCTTTTTGGTGTACTGCGGGGCTGAGAATGTTGTCGATGATGGTGGGGCCTGAGGGGCGCTTAAGCGGCTGGGTCAACGGCACGCATTTGTAGCGCCGACGTCCACGTCGGCGTGATGACGACGATCGTCGCAATCACGCCCACCTGGAGGTGGGCGCTACAAGAGACCCGCGAAGCCTCAAGGGCGTGGCAGCGGCAGCGGCAGCATGATCACCTCCTGGTTGTTCTGATGACACGCGTAGCCGGTGGAATGCCCGGTGTCAAGGGCAAGCAGGGTCGCGGCGACCCTTGACACCGGGCAATCCACCGGCTTTGGGAGGTGCATGAACAACCCGGAGGTGACCATGCACGACGTACAGCAACCGACCCGATTCGACGCCCTCGAGAAAGCGACCACGGCGGCAGGCATCGCGATCTCACTCGTAATACGGGTTCCGGCACCACTCAAGCCCATCACCGATCAGATCATTCGATCCGCCTCATCGGTACCCGCCAATCTCGCCGAGGGTGCCGGACGCACAGGCCGAGATCGATTTCACCACTGGCGCATTGCCTACGGCTCAGCCAAAGAGGTCGACACTCACCTCCGGCTCCTGATCGGTACCGGTTCCATCAACAGCTCAAGAACCGAGACCGCCATCCAGCTCTTCGACGACGTCCGCGCCATGACCTGGCGGCTACTGCATCCCACAATGTAAACGTTCCATGGGCCGTCTTGTAGCGCCTGCGTCTCGCAGGCGATGGCTCTGGGTCCTCGTCAGTTCACAACCATCGCAGGCGAGGACGCCTGCGCTACAACGAGGAGCACCCGACAGGGATCCGCTCTTGTCAATACCGTGACCTGGGCCGTGCCAGGACACGCGGGAAAACCGCCCATCGGGACGTGCCGGGTACGCAATTGTGCAGGTACGACCTACCGGCAAT
>JAOZUP010000147.1:0-8461 GCA_029938595.1 Thermoanaerobaculales bacterium
CCGCCTACAAAGGCTGGCGGGAGACCTGTAGGCGGGTCCTTTAGGGCCCGCCACCGGTAAGATTCGGAACCAGAGGAGGATGAAGGTGGAGGGGGGGTGGACGGAAAATCCGAAATCCGAAATCCGAAATTCTAAAACTTGACTTCCACCGTGAGGGCGTTTGTGAAGTAGCCCCGGGCCCTCGCCTAGGGCGTTGGGCGCATCGAGGATCTCGGTCCGATTCGTGCTGCGGTCGACGAAGATTTGCCAGACCGCTTGACAGCGATGGCGAGGAAGATCAAATATGAATGAGGGTTCATTCACCCGGAGGTGCCATGCCGGAAAGCGGAAAGTCGCGTGAGCTAACGAATCGCGAACAAAAACGGCAGCGGATTCTCAGGGCGGCGATCGACGTCTTCGCCTCCAAGGGCTATTTCGCGGCGCGAATGACGGACGTCGCGGAGGCGGCGCAGGTCGCCGACGGCACGCTGTATCTCTACTTCGAAGGCAAGGAGCATCTCCTGATGTCGATTTTCGACAGCGTTCTCGGGCGTTTCATCGAACGCCTGGACGAGGAGATCGCGAAGATTGACGACCCGATCGAGAAGCTCAGCATCATGGTTCGGCTGCACCTGGAGACCCTTGGCCGCGACCACGCCTTGGCCCATGTTCTGCAGATCGAGACCCGCCATTCGCGACGATTCATGAGCCTTTTTACCCGTGGTAAACTCGGCGAGTATTTGAATCGGGTGCGCGACATCATCGTGGAGGGGCAGGAGTCGGGTGTGTTTCGTGGAGACATCAGCCCGGGATTGGCAACCAATCTGGTCTTTGGTGCGGTCGACGAGATCGTGATGTCCTGGTTGCTGGCGGAGCGTCCGGGGGATCTGGTGCGCCATCATCGCCCCCTGGTCCGAATGCTCACCGATGGCATTGCACCCTGCAAGAATCATGGGGAGGAGCAAGAATGACGGAGAAAACCGTCCTCGATCTGTACCGCCATGAGTATGAGTCACCACGGGAAGAGCATTACTTCCACTACACGCTCGAAGGTCACTCCACGTTGAGCACAGCCGAGTTCTTCACCCGTACCGCGGGTCTCGCGGTTGGGTTGGAAAAGCTGGGGGTCGTTCGTGGCGATCGGGTGATGCTGTTGACCGACAACCGTCCCGAGTGGCACATGGTCGATCTGGCAGTGATGGACATCGGTGCGGCCGACGTGCCGGTGTACGCGACGCTGACTCCGGCCCAAATCGCCTATCAAGTCAAGGATTCCGGTGCGGTGGTGACGGTGGCGGAGAACGCCGAACAGATGGCGAAATTCCTCGAGGTACAGAACGAGTGTCCCGACCTCAAACATCTGATACAGATCGACGGCCCATGCGCCGCCGGAGTCGTGCCGCTCGACGAGGTGATCGACTCGGGGCGATCCGGCGAGGCGGAAGATCTCTTCTGGCAGAGGGCCGACGACATCAGTGAGGACGATGTGCTGACCCTGATTTACACATCGGGTACTACCGGCAGACCAAAGGGAGTCACTCTCACCCACGGCAACCTCGTCCAGAATGTCTTGCCGTCGTCGGAGCGGGCGACCGTCGGTCCCGACGACTTCGGTTTAGAGTTCCTTCCCCTGTGTCATGTCTTCGAGCGGATGATCGGATACCTCTACATGTACCGGGCGGTGACCAAGGCCTACTGTTCGGTTTATCACGTCGGCGACCTCCTGGCGACGATCAAACCCACGATCTTCGCCAGCGTGCCGCGCATCTACGAAAAGGTCTACGACAAGGTCATGGACAAGGTGAACTCGGCGCCGACCGTACGTCGCGCCCTCTTTAACTGGGCGCTGGGGGAAGGACGAAAGGCAGCCCCCCAGCGTCTCGCGGGTCGCGAGCCGGGCGGGTTCGGTTATAAGCTTGCCGACAAGATCGTGCTGTCAAAGGTGCGGGAGGCCCTCGGCGGCAGGTTGAGGTATTGCATTTCCGGAGGCGCACCCCTGCCGCTCTTCACAAACGAGTTCTTCCAGTCGATAGGAATCTGGATTCTCGAGGGTTACGGTCTCACCGAGACCTCACCGGTGATCGCAGTCAACGGGTTTTCCGCTGGGATGACCAGACTGGGAACGGTGGGCAAGCCCCTTTCGAACGTGGAGGTCAAGATCGCCGACGACGGCGAGCTCTGCGTCAAGGGCCCATCGGTGATGAAGGGTTATTGGAATCTGCCGGAGAAGACCGCCGAGGTCTTCGACGCCGATGGATTTTTCCTCACCGGTGACATCGCCGAAATCGAAGACGGGTTCATCCGCATCACCGACCGCAAGAAGGACATCATCGTCACCGCGGGTGGCAAGAACATTGCGCCGCAGCCGATCGAGGCCGAGCTCAAGCGATCGTCGCTCGTCGACAACGCGGTGATCATCGGCGACCGGCGGCCATTCCTGCTGGTGCTGCTGTCACCCAACGACGAGGGGCTCGAGAAATGGGCCGCGGCCGAGGGAATACCGTTTGAATCGATCGAGGAAATCACCAGACACCCAAAGGCTGTCGAAGCCTTCGCCGAGGTTGTGGAAACCACGAACGCCGGCCTCGCCAGCTACGAGCAGATCAAGAAACATGCGGTGCTGCCGCTGATGCTGTCGATTGAGGACGGCACCCTGACGCCGACGCTCAAGGTCAAACGCCGAGAGGTCGAAAAGCAGTACGCCGATCTCATCGAAGGCATGTACGTCGATACTCGGTAAAACGGGTGCAGGGTGCAGGGTGCAGTGTACAAGGACAGGGCACGCAGGGGGCACAGGGCGCAGGATGCGCTTGACCACCCGCCCAAGGCGATTATAGTAATTGCTGAATCCTGAATCCTGAATCCTGAATCCTGAATCCTGAATCCTGAATCCTGAATCCTGAACCCTGAACCCTGTCAGGCTTCGGCTAAGCGTTCTACGACCAGCAGCGTGGCGTCGTCGTGCAACGGTTCGCCGCGGGTGTGCTCGTTGACCGCGGCCAGGATCTCGGAGCACGCCCCGTCGGCGGTCACCTCGGTGAGAGAGGTGACGATATCGACGAGCCGCGCCACCCCGAACTCCTCGTCGTCGGGATCTTCGGCCTCGGTGATGCCGTCGGTGTAAAGGAGGAGCAGATCGCCGCGTTCCATCCGAGCCGTAGACTCGCTGTAGCGCGCCGCCTCGAGAATCCCGAGCGGCAGACCGCTGCTCGCGATCTCTTCTACGGACCCGTCGCACCGTCTGATCAGTACCGGCAGATGGCCGGCGTTGACCGCGCGCACGGCTCCGTCGGGGCTGATTCGGGCCATGGCGAAGGTGGCAAATCGGTTATCTGCAGTCGCTCCAGCCAGGTATCTGTTGATAAGGGCGGCGAGCTCCGACAGGTCGCTGACCCCTCCGGCCATCAACCGCACCCCTGCGTGCACACCGGATGCGATCATCCCGGCGCCCACGCCCTTGCCGGAGACATCGGTTACGGTCGCGATCAAGGAGTCGTCACGGAGCAGGACATCGTAGGTATCGCCCGCCACCTGGCGGCTCGAGGATGAACGTGAGGCCAGGCGGAAACCAGAAAAATCCGGAAAGCGTTGGGGGTGGAGGTGGGACTGGATCACCGCCGCCATCTCGAGCTCATTCTTGAGCCGTTCACGCTCGAGAGACTCGTGGGTGAGGCGGACGTATTCCATGGCCACCGTCACCTGCACGGCGAAGAGCTCGAGCAGACGCACGTCATTGGCGGCAAAGGGCTCGGTACCGGCCCGCGCTTCTTTGTCGGCGGCGACCAAGACCCCGAGGGGGCCGGAGTCCGACTGCAGCGGCAGGGCCACGAGCTCGTCGGAGTAGATGCCGTGCTGCCACGCGCGCTCGAGGTCGTTATTGCTGAGCCGAGGTGGCCCGAACCCGCCTACCCTTTCGGCCGCACCTGGCGATTCGCCCAGGTAGAGGTGGGCAGAGCGAACGCCGAGGAGCGCCGCCAGATGGCTGATCAGCTCTTCGGCAAGGACCGAGGTGTCGAGGATTCCACCAATGCTGGTGGCGATGGATCGGATAGCTTCCAGCTCCCAAAGATGAAAGCGCTCGTCGAACCTCGTGCGTTTGAGCTCCTCGCGGAGGTGCAAGGCGCTGAGACCGAGCCGGGTAGCGCCGAGCGTAGACTCGTCGAGGCGTTCCAGGTGGAGCAGCCGCAGGCACCACTCGGCGTCGTCGCCACCGAACGGAATTTCGCTCCATCCCTCGGTTGCGTCCTCGACCTGTGGGGACACAGTCCGCGGCCAACGGGCCAAGACATCCTCGTGGTGTCGCAGTACGCCAGCCCGCGAACCCGTCTCTTCCACAACCGCCCGTAGGAGCTTTTCCGGGAGGTCGGGATCGGCGTGTCCGCTGAGGGCGATCTCCGCCAGACGAAGAAGGTCAGACAGAGGTATCTCCCTCGAACGCAGCGCGTGCCGCCTCTTGGTCCGGGTACACCGAGGCGTACTGCACCAGACCCATAATCTCGAAGGTCTTCGAAATCGTGGGTGTCAGGTTGCAGAAGGCGAGCTTGCCCTTCTCGTCCATCAGCTTTTCCAGGATCTCGAGGAGGATCGATACGCCGATTGAATTGATGATGCGGGTTCCCTCGAGGTCGATCAACAGCGTGTTGCAGCCTTGATCTATCAGACCGGTTGCCGCATCAGCGATCGCCTGCCCACCTTCGTTGTTGATGTAGCCGGCCGCCGAGATGAGCCCGACTCCTTCCGACATCAGATCGCTCGACACCTTGATCTGTTCTTCGTTCATATTGCACTCTCCACGTACTTGCGCATTAAGACGACGGTCTTTCCGGGTTCGGACTGGATCTGAACTTCATCCATCAATTCGCGGATCAACGTCAGACCCCAGCCCCGCTTTGACGCGCTGCCGAGAACTCGCGACGGACTGTTCTTTGGCGCCTTGGCCGGGTCGAAGCCGTGTCCGTGATCCTCCACTTCGATAACCAGGCACGGTTTCGCGGCGTGGTCATCGTCGCGCAGTCGGACCGTTATCGGCCCGCCCCCATGTTCGATGGCGTTGAGACACGCCTCGACTATGGCAACGCTTGCGGCCTCGACATGGGTCTGCGACATTCCAAGGGCCCCGCCAAGGGTTTCCACGGCTTTTGCTGCCACAAGCTCCACGTTAGGCACCACAGGTAGGTGTAGCACCGCCTCCATGATGAGCCTATAACTGTAGCAGAACCCGAGTCAGCGTCCAGGCCAACCGAATATGTTGTATGGGAATATCGAGGCCGGTGTTCGCAGCATGCACCGCGGCAGCAGCCAGTGCTGTGATCGCGGCAAATGCCGAGTATCGCTGCAGTGCCAGTGACCTCATCAAACAACCTCCGCCTCGGTGTTCCGCAAGATGTGTGCCAGTCATCAGGTAGGATCCCGAGGATCAAATGTTGCATAATACAACATTCCACAGGTCGAGACATCAGAATTTTTGTGGATAGTATTTATGGATATGAAGTTAAACTAGTTGATGCTTTCTGCATCATAAGTTGCAAAACGCTGCAACTTGCGATACAGCGTTGTCCGGTCGATGCCGAGGATACGGGCGGCTTCCTGACGGTTTCCCTCCACCGCCTGCAGCACGCTCTCGATATGGCGACGCTCTACCTCGTCCAGGCTCAACAGCACGGGCGAGGATTGCTCCTGGTCACCTTCGATCTCGAGTCGCAGATCGTCGATGGTGATGATCTCCCCGGGAGCGAGCGCGATCGCTGCCTGGATGGCATTCTCGAGCTCGCGCACATTGCCGGGAAAGGGATGAATCATGAGAACTGCGAGCGCGTCCCGCGACAGGAGGAGACCCGGGCGCCCGAATTGCTCGCCGTAAAGCTCGAGGAAGTGGCGGGCCAGAAGGGGGATGTCGCTGCGGTGGTCGCGAAGCGGAGGCACCTCGACCACCACCACCCGCAACCGGTAGTACAGGTCCTGCCGGAATTCACCCCGTTCGACCATCTCCTCGAGGTTCCGATTGGTGGCGGTGACCAAGTGGATATCGACCGGGATCCGTTCGCGGCCGCCGAGGCGCTCGAACTCGCGCTCCTGCACCACCCGCAGGAGCTTCGCCTGCAACACGAGGGACAGATCACCGACCTCATCGAGGAAAAGGGTGCCGCCATTGGCAAGCTCGATCTTGCCGTGGCGTCGTTGAACCCCCGTAGCGACACCCTCCTCGATGCCAAAGAGTTCCGACTCGAGCAGAGTCTCGGGCAGTGCGGCGCAGTTGAGGGGAACGAAGGGCCCGGACGCCCGATCGGAGAAGGAGTGGAGGAGCCGCGCCACGCGCTCCTTGCCGACCCCCGACTCGCCCCGCACTATGACGTTGACGCCGGTCGGAGCTGCCCGCCGCACGAGCTCCAGCATCTCCTCGATCTCCGGGCTTTCGCCGATGAACCCTTCGCGACGCGCGACGTCTCGGAGGGCGCGGTTTTCGTCGGCAAGACGCTGTCGGTCTCGTTCGATGGCTGCCACCCGCCGCGCGGTGGCGACTGCGGTTGCCACCATGCTGGCCATTGACAGGAGAAAGCGGGCGTCTTCCTCCGAAAACGGGATTCTCCCTTCACGCGTCTCCTTGTCGCCGAGGACCACCATCCCGACCGGCCGCTGCTGCCACAGCATCGGCGCCGCGATGAGCTCGAATGGCGGTTCGTCGGTTGTGCGCTGGGCTCGGACCACCCGTCCCGCCGCGAGCTCCTCCAGGAGGTGGGAGTCGAAGTACGAACGAATCACCTCGACACTCTGCGGCAAACGCACCGATCGCACCACGGCCTCCTGGCCCCCCGGATGAAGCGTGCTCACGAAGCCCGATCCGGCGTCAAGGGTTCCCACCGCTCGCTGCAGCAACTCTTCGACCAGCTCCTCTTCAGAGAGCACGCCACCGATGGTCAATGAGAGGTCGACCAACGTCTCGAGTTGCAGCCCGCGCCAGTTGCGATCGAAGGAGTCCATGCCTGGTCAAGTGTACCGTGATCTCAAGGTCAGCTGATACTTTTCAACTCGTCTGTTAGCGAGGCCTGCGAGAGGTAATGATATGTGCGAATTGGAGTACAATGCACGGCCGAGAAGGAGGGACGATCGGTTGCGGAAGCCGTACATTCGGAAGAAGTCTTGGATAGCTGAAATTGCGGCGATTGCCGCGATCGGTGTACCCGCTTTGTTAGCGGCGCCACCGGCGGCCGCAGGCGATGACCGGCCGTCGGTACTGGTAATCACGGTTGATGCTCTCCGTGCGGATCACCTCGGGATTTATGGTTACAGCCGTCCAACCTCGCCCACCATCGACCGTCTCATGTCCGAGGGGCTGCTCTTCGAGCGGGCGTGGACCCCCGAGCCGCTCACCGGCCCGGCCATGTGCTCGATGCTCACCGGGATGCCGCCGCACCTGCACGCGGCGACCCGCAATGGGCTGCGAATGGAGGCCGGCCTCGACTCGCTGCCAAAGACCCTCGCCGGCAAGGGTTGGAGCACCGCGGGATTCATCGGAGCCTGGACGCTCAAGAACAACCTGACCCTTCTCGGCGACCACTTCGAAACCTACGGCGAGCGGTTGCGACGGAGGCGCTGGTTCGGCGTTCTCAACAGCGAGGCCAGCGGCGAGGATCTCACGGACGATGCCCTCGAGTGGGCGGAACGTCATCACGAGAAGGACGGGGAGCGGCCGTTCTTTCTCTGGGTGCACTACATTGAGCCCCACGCTCCCTACCGGTTCCACAAGGAGTATGCCGAACGGTTGGGTGTCAACGAGGACAAGCTGACCCGGGTTGACCGCTACGACACCGAGATTGCGGCGGTCGACGAGTCCATCAGACGGCTGCTTGAAGGAATCAAGAAGCTGATGGCGGACGACAACCTGCTGATCGTCTTCACCGCCGACCACGGCGAGAGCCTCGGTGAACACAATTACTGGGGCCACGGCCGCTACCTGTACGAGCCGTCACTGCGGATCCCTCTCGGCATAGTGTGGAAGGGGAGGATCCGGCCCGGAGCCGCGTCCTCGCAGGCGACGCTGCTCGATCTCGCGCCAACCCTCTTCGATCTCGTAGGAGTGGCGGCGGCTGGGGAGTTGGCGGGCCGCAGTTGGGCAACAGCGGCTCGCGGCGGCGAGGCGCCGCCTGAGCGAACTCACTGCTACCAGGCTCATCGCGGGGCAGTCCACGGCGGCACCCACGACAACGACCAGAAGCGATCCAAGGGTCTGCTCTCGGTCGGAGTAATCGACGGTGACCGCAAGGAGATCCTGCGCATCATCGGCAAGGAGCACCTAAGCTTCGACCTTGCTGAGGATCCTCTCGAGCTGGACAATATGGTGACAATCGATTCGTCGCCATCCGATGCCCTCCTCGAGTGCCTCGGAAGCGTGTCCCAGGCCCTCGGCGCCCTTGATCGTTTGGCGACCCAGAAGCTCGACGATGAGACCGTAGAACAGCTCAAGGCCCTCGGCTACCTCGACTAG
>JAOZUP010000147.1:8471-9036 GCA_029938595.1 Thermoanaerobaculales bacterium
CCACCGCCGGCGGCTGCGAGCAACGGATCGCGCGAGTCGCGAAGCGAATCGCGCAGAGCCGATTCGCAGGCGACGGTGCTGCGAGGCTCGTCGACGAAGTGGTTTCAAAAACGCCGCCCGGAGGGCGGCGATAAGAAACATGGCGGGGCCGACGAGACTCGAACTCGCGACCTCAGGCGTGACAGGCCTGCGTTCTAACCAGCTGAACTACGACCCCGCATTTCAAAATTGCCCTGGGTTGGTGGGAGGTGGGGGATTTGAACCCACGACCCCCTGCGTGTAAAGCAGGTGCTCTAACCCCTGAGCTAACCTCCCAAACGGAAGACCGTTGGGAGCGACATGGTAGAGGTCAACGGAATCTGTGTCAAGGTCTCAATGCGACTCGCCCGCATTTCTCACCGGGTTTCGTGACGAGGACGGCGAAGCGCAAGTATCCGCTGGGTTTGGCGCGAATCGGGCGACGCAGTCGTAGTAGCGATACGTCGAGGAGCACGATTTTGGGACAAGCACGGCGGGACGCCGCGCTTCGCCGCCCGTAGTAGACACCCGGTGAGAAGTGCGCTAG
>JAOZUP010000555.1 GCA_029938595.1 Thermoanaerobaculales bacterium
AGCGACGTACTTGTTGACCATGCGGGTGACCTATCACCCCAACGAGGAAACGCCGTGACCGTCGACCTGCGCCCGTGGAAGCGCCTGGCTGCCGTGTGGCTGCCGGCTGTGATGGTGTGTGTCGCGGCGGCGGCGCTCTATGTGTGGCAGACGTCGGAGTCCGGCGGACGCCGGGCCCAGGTTCGCAGCCAGATCGACGGGCTCGAAGCCGAGCTCGTCCGTCTTGACGGTCTGCTGGACGCGACGAGCGCAGATCGTGATCGGGTGGCCGAGCTCGAGCGGCAATTCTCTCTCCTCTACGCGGATATGTTCGGCAGTCTGAACGACCGTTTGACAGACATTCTTCGCGCGGTGGGGTCCGCGACCCGAAATGCAGGGTTGCTGCCGGACAGCTTCACCTACTCCGCGGATGAAGACCGAGGGACCGGGTTCATTCGGTTCGGGGTGCAGTACTCGGTTGTGGGCGAGTACCGGAAGATTCGACAGATGTTGGCTGAGCTGCAGGCGAGCCCCGAGTTCCTGGTGATTGAAAAGCTGAGCCTTTCAGGTGACGAGGATCCGGTGAGCCGCGAGCTCAAGATGACGGTCGGCATTGTCACCTACCTGGCCGAGGCGGACGCACAGCAGTTGCGTCGCCTCACCGGCGGTATCGCAGGCCCCGCGGGGGGGGACGATGGCTGAGGCAAAGTTGTCCGGAGAGCGTCTCCGTCTCGCGATTCTTCTCGGCCTTCTCCTGGTCGTGGTGGTGGCGGGTCTGTGGTACTTGGGTGGTGGTGGTCTCGGCGGTGAATCGGGCAAACCGGGCGAAATCGACTACGTCGCCCGCAACCTTCCTCCGCTGGAGATCGACGGGGTTGGTCGCGAGGGCGGGCAGACCGCCGACTCGGCGGGCAATCCATTCACCTTCAGACCCCCGCCGACGCCGACCAAGAACCTGACGCCGTCGCCGACGCCCGCTCCGCGGCCCACGATGCCGCCGCGCCCGACCCGGGAGCCGCGGCAGGCGGTGGGATCCGACGGCACCCCGAAACCACCACCGCCGCCCTTTGATCGTGAGTTCATCGGCTACCTCGGGCCTGTGCCCCACCCCGTTGCGGCGTTCCGCAGGGGTGGGGAGGAACCCGGTACAAGCGAAATCGAGGTTTCGGTAGTGGGTGATGTGCTCGACGGCATCTATATCGTGCGCGAAATTGGCATCGAGTCGGTACTGATCGGATTTGTTGGTTATGCACGTTCGGAGGACACCCGTGTACCGTTGTCTGAGAAGTAACCCGCATATTCTCGTTTTCGTCGTGGCGGCCTCGCTCTTGATGGGGGTGGTGGGGTGCACCACCGCCAAGAAGACCGCGAACGCGGGCGATGAGGCGTTCGAGCATGAAAACTGGGATGCCGCTGTCTACCACTATCTCCAGGCGCTGGCCGAGGATCCGCAGAACATCGACTACAAGATGCAGCTGACCTTTGCGCGCCAGAAGGCGGCCCAGAAGCACTTCCAAAACGGCCTCGCGCTGCGCAAGCTGGGGCGTCTGTTGGCTGCCAGCAACGAGCTCCAAATGGCGGTGCAGCTTGACCCGACCAATCAGTACGCGGAGCAGGTTTTGGTGGACGTCCGGGAGGAGATGGAAATCCTGTCGACCCCAGACGGCGCCCGCAAGCTCGAGGAGCTCAAGGAGGAGGCTCGCCAGGCCAAGGTCCAACCGCCGGTCCTCAACCCGAAATCGACGGCACCAATTACGCTCAACTTTCCCAAGCCGAAACCGGTCAAGGAGATCTACAACGCCATCGGCAAGGCCTACGGGTTCAACGTCCTCTTCGACCCCAAATTGAAGGACGACCGTCTCGCGATCGAGCTGCGGGACCTCACAGCCGAACGTTCATTGGAGATGGTGATGCAAGGTGCGGGCCACTTCTACAAGGTGCTCGACGAGCGCTCGATCATCATTGCCGACGACACCCCGCAGAATCGCCGCGAGTACGAGGACCTGGTCATCAAGACCTTCTTCCTCTCCAATGCCGAGGTCAAGGACATTGACAAGCTGCTGCGGTCGTTGATCGAGGCCCGGCGGCTGTCAACCAACGAGCAGCTCAACTCGATCACCCTGCGCGACACGGCCGACAAGGTGGCCATTGCCGAGAAGCTCATCCGAATCAACGACAAGGCCAAGGCCGAGGTGCTGATCGATGTCGAGATTCTGATCATGGCCTCAACCAAGAATTCCAACATGGGCACCGCCCTTTCGACCTATAACTTCCTCTTCGGACTCGGCGAAGAGACCGCGGATGGCGGAATCGATCCGATAGACTCCATCTTCGTCGATCAAATCAGAAACCTCTCGAGTAGCAACTGGTTCGTCAACGTTCCTTCGGTGCTCATCAATCTCACCAAGGCCGCTGGCGAGGCCCAGGTGCTGGCGCAGCCGCAGCTCCGCGTCACCGAAGGCGAGAAGGCAACCCTGATGATCGGTGACGAGGTGCCGATTCCGGTTACCTCCTTCAACACCTCGAACACCATCGGCGGT
>JAOZUP010000556.1 GCA_029938595.1 Thermoanaerobaculales bacterium
CTGGCACGCTAACGCGCACCAGCTGACCACGTCTCGCGGCCCTCGCGACGAGGCCATCCGCAACAGCGCCACGCCGACCGGGGCTTCCCGGTGGGTGATGCAAGCTTGGGGACGGCAAATCCGAAATCCGAAATTCGAAATTCGAAATCTCCGCGGGTCGACATTCCTAATTCCTAATTCCTAATTCCTAATTCCTAATTTGCCCCCGGGGCTACCCTATACTTAGTCGCGTGATCGACTCAATGCTCTCGCCTCCGCTGGCCCGTTGGGACGGACTCCACCTGACGCTGGATCTTGCTCGCGTCGAAAGGCACCTCAACGAATTGTTGTCGAGCAGTGACGCCATCGGCGATCTGTCCCTCCGCGGAGAAGGTGATGCACTGGCGGCCGAGGCGACAGTGACCTGGAAAGGCATACCCGCCCGCGTCGGTTTGGAGCTGGCTGAGATCAGGCTTCGGTACCGCCATCTAGGTTTTCGGATGCGCAAGCTGCGCGCGCTTGGCGGCGTACCGGTACCGAGAGCAGCCGTCGAGCTTGCTCTGCGCTCGCTCGAAAGCCCGTTGTTGAGGGTCTTCCCAGGTCAAGGGATCGTCGTCGTCGACCTCCGCAAGTGGCTTCCCGAAGAGCTCCATCTTCGGATCCTGACGGTGCAGGGAACGGCGCGATCGCTGGCTGTGTGGTTTGCTCCCGGCCGGCTCGACGAGCTCCCGGATCGAGGCCCGCGCCGGTTACCGGCGGGAACCTAACGATTCCGCCCGGAAAACGCCTTGACAGCCGGGATTTGCTTGGGTAGAGTCTTGTTCCCTTGTGCCCGCAGGGGTGTGAACTACGCGAGGAAAAAATGCGAAGCTATATGCCGAAAATGGATGAGATAACGCGCGAGTGGGTCGTTATGGATGCGTCCGACCAAGTGCTCGGCCGTTTCGCGACCGAGGTCGCGCGTTTGCTGCGCGGTAAGCACAAACCGGAATTCACGCCGCACTTCGATACGGGTGACTTCGTCGTGGTGATCAACGCCGACAAGGTGAAGCTGACGGGCGCCAAAATGGATGACAAGGTTTACTATCGGCATTCGGGCCGTCCCGGGAACCTGAAGTCGGAGACCGCGCGTGAGCGGATGGAAAAGTATCCCGAGCGAGTGATTCAGGCCGCGGTGTGGGGCATGTTGCCCAAGAACCGGCTCGGCCGAAAACTGCTGAAGAAGCTCAAGGTGTACTCAGGATCTGAGCACCCGCATCAGGCGCAGCAGCCGAAGACCCACGCCCTGTGATCTGAGAGGGGGAGTTCGTGGCAGATATTCAGTATTACGGTACCGGGCGCCGCAAGACCGCGGTGGCCCGAGTGTTCCTACGGCCGGGAAGTGGCAAGTTCGTGGTCAATCGCCGCGATTTTGACGAGTACTTTCCGAACCGGGTGCTCAAGATGGTGATCAGGCAACCTCTGCTGCTCACCGAGACCGCCGACAAGTTCGACATTCTGGTCAACGTCGTGGGCGGCGGTCCCTCAGGTCAGGCGGGCGCGATTCGCCACGGCATTTCTCGGGCCCTGCTCGAATTCAACGCCGAGCTGCGACCGAAATTAAAATCTGTCGGCTTCCTGACGCGCGATGCGCGCAAGGTGGAGCGGAAGAAGCCCGGGCAGCCTAAAGCCCGCAAACGCTTCCAGTTCTCCAAGAGGTAAGGGAGAGTTTCGTGGCCAATATCCAGATGAAGGAGCTGCTCGAAGCCGGAGTCCACTTCGGGCACCAGACACGGCGTTGGAACCCGAAGATGAAGCCATTCATTTTCGGCAAACGGAATGGTATCCACATCGTCGACTTGCAGAAGACGCTGCATTATTTCGGCGACGCTGCCGAGTTCATCCGCGACCTCGCGGCCAACGGGCGCAACGTGCTCTTCGTGGGTACCAAGCGTCAGGCCCAGGACGCCATCCGCGAGGAGGCCGAGCGCTGCGGAATGTTCTACATGAATCACCGGTGGTTGGGCGGGACCATGACCAACTTCGGTACCATCCGCAAATCGATTCAGCGCTTCAAGGACATCGAGACGACTCTGGATAACGAGGAATCTCATCTGACCAAGAAGGAACGCATTCGCCTCGAGCGGCAGCGCCGAAAAATGGACCGTGCTTTTGGGGGCATCAAGGACATGGAGGGCCTCCCCGACGCGCTCTTCATCATCGACACGGTGCACGAGCACATCGCCATCAAAGAAGCCAACCGCCTCGGGATTCCGGTGGTGGCGGTGGTCGACACCAACAGCGATCCTGAAGAAGTCGACTTCCCGATCCCCGGCAACGATGACGCGATTCGTGCGATCCGGCTCTTCACCTCGCGCATCGCGGACAACATTCTCGAGGGGCTGAACCTCGCGGATGAACGGTTCGTGGGCGAGGAAGAGAAAGATATTGCGGAGGAGGCCGGCGTCGTTGGCGAGATTGCCGAGACGGTAGCCGTCGAGGCCGCCGAGGTGGCCGAAGCCGTGGAAGAGGCTGCTGCAGTCGAGGATGTTG
>JAOZUP010000557.1:0-1818 GCA_029938595.1 Thermoanaerobaculales bacterium
CTCATCGGACCGGTGGTCGGACAGCTCCAGGAGCTGTTTGGGGAGGACTGGTCGTTCGTGGCCGGCCAGGAGCTGAACGGCTTCCCAGCCGAATGCGCCGAGCGCGGCACGGCCGAGCGCGGCACGGCCGAGTGCCGCACCATCGCCGAAGGCCCCGACGAGGACATCGACAAGCTGCTCAGCGTCCTTGTCGGCGCAGTATCGGCCGCACGGCGCCGGGTCGCGATCATGACCCCCTACTTCATCCCGCCCCGCGAGCTCGTCGGCGCCCTCCAGGCCGCCGCCCTGCGCGGCGTGGAAGTTATCATCATCCTTCCCGCAAAGAACAACCTCCCATTCGTCTTTTGGGCGAGCCGGAATATGCTGTGGGAAGTACTGCAGCACGGGGTGCG
This sequence comes from Thermoanaerobaculales bacterium, assembly GCA_029938595.1. Lineage (GTDB taxonomy): Bacteria > Acidobacteriota > Thermoanaerobaculia > Thermoanaerobaculales > Sulfomarinibacteraceae > Sulfomarinibacter. The sequence goes on from JAOZUP010000557.1 coordinate 393, forward strand.
CGTTTTTCTCCAACCGCCCCCGTTCGTGCACTCAAAGCTCTTCGTGGTGGACGGCCACTACGCACAGGTGGGGTCGGCGAACGTCGACCCGCGAAGCTTCCGCCTCAACTTCGAGCTCGTGGTCGAGGTCTTCGACCGCGAGTTCGCAGGCAAACTTGACCGGCACTTCGAGACCGTCCGCGAACGATCGCACGAAGTGACGCTGGCAGAGGTCGACGGGCGCTCACTGCCGGTCAGGTTCCGGGACGGCCTGGCCTGGCTGTTGACCCCGTATCTGTGATCCCGGCAGAATTGTTGATTTCTTAAGACCGCGTTTTAGTTTATCGAGGTTATGCCGCCGGGACCGCTCAACCGGTCGCGCCTCTTGCATGCTTGTTGGCGAACAGCTCGAGGACCGCGGTCATGGCGTAGATCAGCCCCACAGCCAACAGCTTGCTCGGTTCGTGGGTGGCCAGGTAGTAAATCAGGGTGCCCACGGTAGCGGTCATCAGAACCAGGCCGGCCGCGATCCAGGCGCGGTTGCTGCCGGTCTGATCCGCGAGCTCGAGGTTGGCCACCGAGACCCCGATCGATACCAACAAAAACGTCATGCTCGAGAACGAGGCTATGACCTCGAGGCTGCCCAGGGCCGTGAACGCTGCGCTTAGGAGGGCGAGCGCAAGGACGGCGGCGGCTGGCGTCCCGGCTCTCGATAGGCGCCCGAGCCAGCCCGGCATCATCTTCTTGCCCGCCATCACCGCGGACATCCGAGAGGCCCCGAAAAGCGTGGCGTTGATCGCCGACGACGTCGCCATCAGGGCGGCCACGCCGACCAGCACCTTGCCTCCGGTACCGAGGATCGGACCAGCCACCTCGGCCAGGGCGTACTCCCCGGCCGCCAGCAGGTTGGCTCTGGACATGGTGCCGACCGCGACCACCGCGAGAGAAATATAGATCAGGCTGGTGATCGCGATCGAACCGTAGATGCCCCGCGGTACGTTGCGTTCGGGGTCACTCATCTCGTTGACCGAGTTCGTGATCAGCTGGAACCCCTCGAAGGCGACAAAGATCAGGGCCCCACCGAGGAGGGCGCCCGAAATGCCCTTGTCGAGGAAGGGCGCCATGCGGCCCGGCTCGACCGCGGCCAGCCCGATCACCGCGAAGATGAAGAGGATGATGATCTTGGCATAGACGATGAGGTCCTCCATCAGACCGCTGGTACGCGCGCCGCGGAGGTTGACGAGCATGAAGAAGGCGAGGACGCCCATTGACAACAGCACTCGCAGGGAGTGGGTTTGCGCTCCCCCGAGCAGGTCCGCGCCATAGGCACCAAAGGTGAAGGCATAGAGCGCAAGGGTGCCGACATAGCCGATGACGACGGTCCAGCCCTCGATACCGGCGATATGGGGAAAGCGGGGGAAGGCGCGCAATAGATAGGTGAAGCTCC
>JAOZUP010000557.1:1828-2506 GCA_029938595.1 Thermoanaerobaculales bacterium
TCGCCCCGTCATCGCGATAGGTCAGCGCCAGCTTGATATACGAGTAACCGGCGGCAAGGGCAATCACGCTACCGATCAGGAATGAGAGCGGGGCAGCGTTGCCGGCCAGACCGACCGCAAGACCGAGGACCGAGAAGATCCCGCCCCCGATCATGCCGCCTACCCCCATGGCAATGAGCTCGGGCAGGCCGAGCTCGCCCTCGCGGCGGGTATGGGTCGTGATCTTGATGTGGTGTCCTTTGTCGCGCATTAAATGTTGCTACCGGTGGTCCTCGAGTCTACCTCAACACTTTACCCGCCCAGCGAGAAGCGCCCGCGTCAAGACTGGACCGTGACCCAAGGTGGCCTAACGCACGTAGTGGCAGCAGTCTGGGCAGATTGTCTGGCCGCCTTCGAGGCGCGCGTAGTTCTCCGCCACGGTGTCGCCGCAGGCGTGGCCGTGGATATTGAGCGCCGAGCACAGGATCTCGCGCTCGGCCTCGCTCAGGTTGTCAATGGCGTTGCCTTGAACGAGTGCAGTTGTTAATCACTCACCATTGTCGTTCTGGACACGCCGCTGGTGATAGTGAATGCTCCAGTCTTCCAACACCTCTGCCGGCGGACAAATGAGGCCGAGCACGGCTGCCGTCACCAGGAATATGAATGCGGTTGTTGCCACCAACCACGAGGGCGTCCGGA
>JAOZUP010000148.1 GCA_029938595.1 Thermoanaerobaculales bacterium
GCGAGCACCGACATGAGATCGCCGCCGATGGCGACGCCGGCCTTGGCCAACGCGAAGAGGGGCAGGATCAGCCACACCTGAATCGGGTGGAGGAAGTGCTCCAGCACGAGCCCCGTCGGCAGCGCGTCCTTGGCGCACCTGTGGACGCCCTCGACGATGTTGAGCTGCTCGCGGTCGCTGAGCAGACTGTCGGTCGAGACCTCCATCTGCTTAATGCGCTCGAGTCGCACCTCGGTTCCATCGATGAACACCTCGGGATCAACTCGGGGCCGGACCGGAATGAGCAGGGCGACGAGGATTCCGGCCACGGTCGCGTGCACGCCCGAGGAGAACACGGCAAGCCACACGCCGATGATCAGCAGATAGAGGATCCCCCGCCGCAGACGAGCCCGGATCGCGAAAAACAGCAGCGCCAGCAGCACCGCCGCCACCACGAGACACTGAACATTGATCTTTTCCGTATAGAAGATGGCGATCACCGCCACTGCGCCGAGGTCGTCGGCGATGGCCAGCGCGGTCAGGAAAACCTTGAGACCGAGTGGCGCCCGCGTGCCGAAGATCGCGAGCACGCCAAGCGCGAAGGCGATGTCGGTGGCCATTGGGATGCCCCAACCACGCGCTCCCTCGCCGCCGCTGGCGACGGCAATGAAGAGCACCGCCGGCACCACCATGCCGCCGATGGCCGCCATCACCGGCAGGGCTGCCTTGCCGAAGGACGAGAGCTCGCCGACCACCAGCTCGCGTTTGATCTCGAGACCGACGACAAAGAAGAACACGACCATCAGCCCGTCGTTGATCCAGTGATGGAGCGACAACGAAAAGGAGGCGCCGCCCCACGAAACGCCAACGGAGGTGTGGAGAAGATCGATGTAGGTGTCTGCCCACGGCGAGTTGGCCCACACCAGCGCCACAACCGTGCACGCCAGCAGAAGAATGCTGCCCGTCACCTCCGAGTGGACGAACCACTCAAAGTAGCCGCGAAATCCAACCCTCTCCTGCTCTGAACTCATCCTGCGCCTCCAGCGAGGTTTCCGAAATCATAGCTCAAGAAGAACGGCGGCGCGTCGGCGCCGCCGTTTTTGGGCTGTGGGTTCTTGTAGAACTCGTTTACACGCGGGCGGGGATGAACCCCGCCCCTACAGTAGGGGAGGGGTTTATCCCCTCCCATTCGCTCATTAGAACTATGGCAGTTGAATGAGCCAGCCGCCGTCCTCGAACCACTTCTCCTCGAGAGAGTCGAGCAGCCCGAGGCCCTGGAGGGTGCCGAGGTAGTTGGTGACCATGTTGACCAGCAGCGCGTCGCCCGGGGCCAACGCGATGCCGATGGGCTCGATGGTCATGGGCTCGGAGAGGGTTGCCAGTCCGGCATCGGGGAAGCGCATCTGCGACAGGGCGCAGATGGGATAATCGGCCACCAGGGCGTTAGCCTTGCCGTCGATGATCATCTGCACGCCGGTGTCATAATCATCAACGCCGACATAGGTCGTCTTTTCGAGCACCTTCTTCACGAACTTCTCGCTGGTGGAGCCCTTGAGGGCGACGACGGTGATCGACGAGCTATCGATCTCCTCGGCATCCTTGAGGGCGGCGAGGGTCGAGGATGTGGTCAGAATCGACTTGCCCGATACGATGTAGGGGCCCACAAAGGCCGCCTTGAGGTTGCGTTTCGGGGTCATCGTCATGCCCGACATGATGGCGTCGATCTCGCCCTTTTCGAGGGCGGACAGCAGCTCACCAAAAGGCTTCTGGACGAACTCCACCTCGACTCCCATGGCATTGGCAAGGATTTTGGCGAGGTCGACCTCGTAACCGATCAAATCACCGGTCTTGGAGATCACCGTGAAGGGCGGCTGGGTGCCGGACATTCCGACCCGGAAGGTGCCGCTGTCGACGATCCGGCTGAGGACCGGTGCGTTGTCGGCAGCCTGGATGTCGGCCGGGGCGCCGACCAAGGCGATAAGCGCGATAGCGAGACAGATGAACGTACGTTTCATGAAACTCCTCCTTGAGTTTGGTTGGGCCGGCGATCACCGGCGCCTGAGGTTTCGAACACATTTTTCGGTTCGGGAATTCCCCCCGGCAAAAACGGGCTGTAGAATAGCGCAAATGGAGAAGACTTGCATGAAACTGTCAATTCTGTCGTTGCTGCTGATATCGACGATGACCTTTACCACAGCCGGGGCGGACGAGCTTGCGGGCACCCGGCCCGGGCCCGAGGGCCGGTCGTTGACAATGAACGGCACGCTCTTCCTCCTCGACGTGTCCAAAATCGACGGTGCCGACCAGAGCTTCACCGCCGACGTCTTCATGATGCTGCAGTGGAAGGACGAACGTCTCGCTTCAGAGACCAACGGGTTGCGGCGGGTGCCTCTGAACAGCGTCTGGAACCCACGCATCCAAATCATCAACCAGCGCCGCATCTGGAAGACCTTTCCAGAAGAGATCGACGTGTCACCGGACGGCACCGTCATCTACCGGCAGCGATACTACGGCATATTTTCCTCGCCGCTCGACCTCCACGACTTCCCCCTCGACCATCATCCCTTCCGGCTGCAGGTCGTGATCCCGGGTTATAGCCCTGAGGAGATCGAGTTCGTGCCGATCAGCGAGGGTTTCGGAAACGGCCGATCACCCGAGATGACCATCCCCGATTGGTCGATCGGTGAGTTTGAAATCCGCACCGCGCCCTGGGCGATCATCCCCGGCGGGCGCGAGATTGCCGGTCTCGAGGGGGTGTTCGAAGCACGGCGCCACCTTGGCTTCTACATCGGCAAGGCCTTCGTATCGGTGGCTATCATCGTCTTCATGTCGTGGGTCGTCTTCTGGATCGGTACGGCGAATGTGGGCCCGAGGCTCAGCGTTTCTGTAACTTCGATGCTGACGCTGGTCGCGTACCGCTTCCTCCTCGGCCAAAAGCTGCCCCCGGTCTCGTACCTCACCCGCCTGGACTACTTCCTGCTCGGCTGCACCATTTTGGTATTCGTAGCGTTGATCCAGGTGGCTCTGACCGGCGCCATGAACGAGGGAGATCGCGCCGACAGGGCAGAAGCTATCAACCGAACCTCGAGGTGGGCGTTCCCTGTTGCATTTGCGGCCCTCTTGGTGTGGTCGTTCTGGGTGGTGTAGCGGAGGAGGTTAGGAGGTTAGGAAGTTAGGGGGTCGGCCCTTACCTCCTCACCCCCTAACTCCCTCACCTTCTCATGTTCCGAACCCTAAGCCTTTAGCTCCCGCTCGGTCACCGGGTCGAATCTTCCCTTGACCGTTCCTCCAAGGTTCAGCGACAATGGCCCGCCATGAAAAACAAAGCACCAAGCTCCAGCCCTTCGACGATGGTGGTTCACGCTGTCGTTGCGTGTTCCCTGATCCTCACGGCAGCAGCCTGTGGGAAAGCGCCGCAGGTCGCGGCCCCCACGCCGCCCGAGGTCACCGTCGCCACCCCGACCCAGCGCGATGTGACGGTCTACCAGGAGTTCGTCGGCACGACCCAGGCGCGCGAGTCGGTGGAGATCCGGGCGCGGGTTCAGGGCTTTCTGGACAGGATCGCCTTCGAGCCGAGTACCTTTGTCAGCAAGGGCGACCTGCTCTTCGTGATCGAACCGGAACCGTATCAGGCGCTGCGTGACCGGGCCGAGGCCGGCATCAAGGCGGCCGAGGCGGGGCTGCGACGCGCCGAGTCCGATCTCGATCGGCTCGAGCAGGCGGTGGAGACCAACGCCGTCAGCCAGCAGGAGGTCACGAGGGCCCGCGCCGAACGGGACCAGGCCTCCGCAGCCCTGCTCGAGACCCAGGCGGCGCTCACCAACGCCCAAATCCAGCTCGACTACACCACCGTCAGGTCGCCCATCGACGGCCTCGTCAGCCGCAACCTCGTGGACCTCGGCAACCTCGTCGGCGCCGGGGAAGCGACCCTGCTGACCACGGTACGGCGAATCGATCCGATATTTGCCTACTTCGAGGTTTCGGAGCGATTTATCGCGCAGCAGCTCGAGGCGCGCGGTGGGCACACGAACCCCGGCACGGGTGACGAAATACCGGCGACGCTGGTGCTCATGGAGACGGGTCTCGAGATCGAAGGCAAGGTCGACTCGGTCGACAACACCGTCGATCCTGCCACCGGCACGATCCAGTTGCGGGCAATCTTCCCCAACTCGGACTCCAAGGTCTTCCCCGGCTTCTTCATCCGCGTTCGGCTCCCGGGCGAGCTCCTCGAGAATGCACTGCTGGTGGAGGAGACCGCCCTCGGCACCGACCTCGGCGGCCGCTACGTGATGGTGGTGGGCGACGGCAACGTGGTGGAGAGGCGCTACATCGAGCCCGGACCCCTGCAGAAAGACGGGAGCCGCGTCGTGCTCGAAGGCCTCGAGCCCGGCGAACGCTACATCGCGGTCGGTCTGCAGCGCGCACGACCCGGCATGCCGGTGACCCCGAAGAATGGTGGGGGCGGCTAGCCCATGTTCAGCCGCTTCTTCATCTACCGACCGATCTTCGCTTCGGTGATCGCGATCGTCATCGTGCTGTTGGGGGTGCTGGCAATCCCGCTGTTGCCGATCGAGAGCATGCCCAACATCACCCCGCCGTCGGTTCAGGTCACGACCTCCTACCCCGGTGCCGGCGCCGGCGTGGTGGCCGAGAGTGTCACCGCTCCCATGGAGGAGAAGATCAACGGCGTCGAGAACATGATCTACATGTCCTCGAAGTCGGCCGCCGACGGTTCGTGCAACATCACCGTCACCTTCGAGGTGGGTACGGACGTCGACATGGCCACGGTGCTGGTTCAGAACCGGGTCAACGAGGCCCTGCCGGTGCTGCCCGAGGAGGTCACGCGCCAGGGCGTCAAGGTGGAGAAGCAAAGCACCAACATCACCCTGATGATCAACATGGTGTCGCCCGACGGCACCTTCGACGAGCTCTACATCTCGAACTACACCACCACCCGCATCAAGGACGTGCTGGCGAGGGTCAACGGGGTCTCCAAGGTGGAGATCTTCGGCGCCAAGGACTTTGGCATGCGGATCTGGATCGACCCACTGCTCCTGCGCGCCCGCGACCTCACCACCATGGACCTCACAAACGCCCTGCGTGAACAGAGCGTCCAGGTGGCGGCGGGCCAGATCGGCGCCCAGCCGGCACCCGCCGACCAGCCCTTCGAGTACTCCATCTCCACCCTCGGCCGCCTCGAAACGGTCGAGCAATTCGAGAACATCATCGTCAAACGAGGTGAACAGGGCCAGCTCGTTCGGGTCCGTGACGTGGCGCGGGTCGAGCTCGGCGCCCAGAGCTACAAGTGGTTCGCCAAATTGGACGGCGCGCCGTCCATCGCCGTCGCCGTCTACCCGGCCCCCGGAGCCAACGCTCTCAACGTGGCGAACGGAATCAAGGCCGAAATGGACCGCCTCGGCGAGGACTTCCCCGAGGGCCTCGAGTACCGCATCCTCTACGACACCACCGAGTACATCATGCAGTCGCTCAAGGAGGTGGTGACCACCCTCATCATCGCCATCCTGCTGGTGGTCTTCACGGTCTACGTCTTCCTCCAGGATTTCCGCACCACCCTGGTGCCGGCCATCACCATCCCGGTGTCGCTGCTCGGCACTTTCGCGGTGATGCTCGCCCTCGGGCTGTCGATCAACGGGCTCACCATGTTCGGGCTCATCCTGGTGATCGGCATCGTGGTCGACGACGCCATCGTGGTGGTCGAGAACACCCTACGGATCATCGACACCGAGGGCCTCGGCGCCAAGGAGGCAACCGCCAAGTCGATGGTCGAGATCACCGGCCCGGTGGTGGCCACCACTTTGGTGCTGCTGGCGGTCTTTGTGCCGACGATCGTCATGCCCGGGATCACCGGCCGGCTCTACCGGCCCTTCGCCATCACCATCTCGGTGGCGACCCTGTTCTCGTCCCTGAATGCCCTCACCCTCAGCCCCGCCCTGTGCGGCATGCTGCTGCGGCCGTCGGTGGAACGCAAGAAGGGCTTCTTCGGGCTGTTTAATCGAATACTCGACAGCGGCACGACACGCTATGGCTCGATCGTCAAGATGCTGCTCAGACGCTCGGTCCTCACGGCGCTCATCGTCGGCGGACTTCTGGTCGCCACCTACTTCGGGATGATCGCCATGCCCGCCGGATTCGTCCCCTCCGAGGACGAGGGCTACTTCATGGTCGCGGCGCAGCTGCCCGACGCCACCTCGCTCGGCCGCACGGAAGAGGTGCTGGACGAGGTCACAGTCATCCTCGACAACACTGAAGGAATTCGCGGCGTGATCACCGTCGGCGGCTACTCGTTGCTCGACTCGGTCGTCTCATCCAACGCCGGCGCCTTCTGGGTCGTGCTCAAGCATTGGGATGAACGATCGACGCCGGAGACCCAGATCCAGGCCGTGGTCGACTCCCTCAATCGCCGCTTTGCAGCCATCGAGGGGGCGGTGGTCTTCGCGACGAGGCCACCACCGATCCAGGGTCTCGGTTCCACCGGCGGCTTCCAGATGGAGCTCCAGGACGTCGGCGGCTCAGGATTAGAGCTCCTCCAACAGGTGGCGTACGACCTCGTCGAGCAGGGGCGACAAAGCCCCGTGCTGACCCAGATGAACACCACCTTCCGCGCCGGGGTGCCGCAGCTCTTCCTCGAGGTGGATCGCGAGAAGGCCAAGCGGCTCGACGTCCCGCTGGATGTCATCTTCAATACCTTGCAGGCCAATCTCGGCTCGGCCTACATCAACGACTTCAACCTCTTCGGCCGGGTGTGGAAGGTCATGATCCAGGCCGACGAGCCCTTCCGCCTCGAGCGGGCCGATATCACCCGGCTCGAGGTCCGGGCCAACACCGGCAAGATGGTCCCGTTGGCCACCCTTCTCGATGTCCAGGATACCGTCGGCCCGACCGTGCAGGCCCGCTACAACCTCTACTCATCGGCCTCCATCACCGGTGACGCCGCAGCGGGCTACAGCTCGGGACAGTCCATTGCCGCGATGGAGGAGATCGCCGGCAACTCCATGCCACCGTCCATGAACTTCGACTGGACCGGCGTCACCTACCAGCAGCTCGCCGCCGGTGGTGCGGCCGGGTTCATCTTCGCGCTGGCCATTGTCTTCGTCTACCTCTTCCTCGCCGCCCAGTACGAGAGCTGGATGCTGCCTTTCGGCATCATCTTCTCGGTGCCGTTTGCAATCCTCGGCGCGTCGTTGCTGACCCTGGCCCGCGGTCTCGACAACAACGTCTACACCCAGATTGGTTTTGTCCTGCTGATCGGTCTGTCGGCCAAGAGCGCCATCCTCATCGTCGAGTTCGCCAACCAGCTGCGGCAGAGCGGCAAGACGCCGTTCGAGGCTGCGAGGGAGGCCGCACGGCTCAGATTCCGGCCGATCCTCATGACCGCGTTCTCGTTCATCCTCGGCGTCATGCCGTTGCTCTTCGCCACCGGCGCCGGAGCTGCCAGTCGTGTTTCCCTCGGCACCGCGGTCTTCGGCGGCATGGTCTTCGCCACCGTCTTCGGCATCTTCGTCATCCCGTGGCTCTACTACGTGGTGCAGTCGCTGAGCGACAAGATGGGCGGCAAAAAGGCGCCCGAGCCGGCGGCCGCGACCGCGGGCTCGGAGTCGTGAGCGAACCGTTGGAGCGAGAGTTCCGGAGAAACCGCAGATAGCGCAGATCGACGCAGATAACCAAAGACACCTTCATCTGCGTTCATCGTCAAGTCCAGACGAAAAGTTGTCATTATATAGTTGCAAGGGACTCGTGGCAGCCGTACGTTCGCGTCTAACGTGTCGGTCGCTATCGCAATCGCAATCGGTATCGGTATCGAAAGCTCAGAAGGGTGGCGTCCGGTTCGATAGCGATAGCGATTGGGATCTCGCATCCGGTATCTGGTATCTGTACTACGGCTCGTGGACCCTGTCCGGCTGGGTTGCATCACGAAACGGATTGACAACGCGGACCGCACCGTAGGACTGCCCGTCGTTGAGATCTTCCGTCATCAGGACTGGCGCGCCGAGCGCGGCCGCTGCGGCGACAATGGTGCCGTCCCAGTACGAGATCCCGTACGCAAGAGAGACCTCGATACCCGACACGATCAATGCATAGTCAACTTGAACGGTCGGAAATACCTTGAACTCCTCGAGAAGAGCTACCGCCGAGTCCGGAGTCAGGGGTTTCGCGATCTTTCGAATCACGGTCACGTAGAATTCCTGCAGCACCTGTGCAGACAGACCGAAGTCGGCGAGCTCGATCAGCTCGAGTGCTTTCTCCTTTTTGGCGGCGTCGGCTGGTGCGGCGGAGACGGCGTAAACCAGAATGTTGGTGTCGAGAAAACACCTAACCTGCACTTCTCACCAGCTTTCTGCTGCGGCCGGCGATGCACCGCACCCAGCGGCGTTTTCTCGCCTCGGGGTGCTCGACGTACTGTCAAGTACGACTCCGCGCCCCTCAGGTCGAAAACACCGCTGGGCGCGGCACCTCGGCGCCCTCGCCATGAAACCTGGTGAGAAATGCAGGCTACGTTTCCGCCGGCAGGCGGCGCTGGCCTCGCTGTGGAAGATCGTCGAGTCGGCCGGGACCGAACCACACGGCCAGCCAGCGCGCCGCTCCCTGCACCGTCAGAATCCGGAGATCCAGCTCATCCGGAAGCCACTTGCGGAGATCCACCACGACGATTCCCTGGCCGGGGAAAACCTTCAACAACGGGCTCTCGAGCGACCGCAAACCGAGCTCGACGGCTGCTCTCGGCACCGGTATGCCGCCCAGCGCACGTAGCTTGCGCATCCGAAAACCGAGGTAGCGATCACGCAATCTGATCTCGGCCAGCTCGAGGCCGACTCGGGCAGGAATGCCCTTCCAGGTAACCGTCGCCTCGGCGGCCAGCGCATCGCCCTCTCCTTGGAGGGAAATATCACCGATCCTGTCACTGCTCGACAACAGTTCGTTGAGATGCCTTTCGACACGGACGAGATCAAGCGTCAGGTGGAGCCCGTCCCAACGGGC
>JAOZUP010000558.1 GCA_029938595.1 Thermoanaerobaculales bacterium
TCCTCGAGGTCATAAGGCTCGGTCACCCGGTTCTGCGCCACGTGGCAGAACCAGTTCCCGAGGACTGGTTTTCCAGCACCCGTCTAGTGAATCTCGGTCGCGACATCATCCGGACGATGATCGAGGAAAACGGCGTCGGTCTCGCGGCACCGCAGGTGGCGGAGAGCCTTCGCCTCTTCGCTTTTTGGGTGCCGGAAACCGAGGACGAGCCCGAGATTCCCCCCACGGTGTTTGCCAACCCGGAAATACGTCCGATTGGAGAGGACTCCGAAGAGGGCTGGGAGGGTTGTCTCTCGATTCCCGGGTTGCGCGGCCTCGTGCCTCGTCACCGGCGCATCAAGGTCAAGGCGCGCGGTCTCGACGGCGAACCGGTGTCGCTGACCGCCGATGGATTCCAGGCGCGGGTGATACAGCACGAGTACGACCACCTCGATGGAGTGGTCTTCCTCGATCGCATGACGGATATCCGTTCTCTCGTTTTCGAGCCGGAATGGGAGCGCTATATTCTCGGAGCCCAATCCGACGACCGTTGACCCTGGACCGAAAACCTCACAACCTCGCTAATGCGGCCCGTGATATGCCACAATCTGCGCCGTCTGCTCCCATTGGGGTGCTCGACTGTGCTCGCCAGGTCACTCTGCATCGTGAGAAAAACGCCGCATGTGTTGGATTCCTCCAAACCAATCCAAGGATGCGCGCAGCGCATCCATTGGAGCCCGTGCCGCAGGGCCCGACCAGAATCCTCCAGCACCAGCTCCACACAACAATGGGCCATGCGGTACGGGCTCCCAGGTATCATCGTATCCGAGGGGTAACCTGCCACCTCGGATTGGATCGGTGAGCACTCTGACCACCACATCACACAGGATCCCGAGGTTGATCGTGATTGCGGCGATCGTTGGTGGAGCCATGCTTGGCACCTTCGAGATAGCCAACACCTCGATCGGATGGCACCTCGCCAGCGGCCGTTGGATCCTCGACCATGGGTCGTTTCTGAGCGCGGACCCATTCTCCTTCACATCGACCGGCACGCCGTGGGTCGACCACGAGTGGTTGTTTCAGGTCGGGGCGGCGGTGGCGCAATCTGTCGGCGGCGCAGCAGCATTGGGAGTGCTGCGGGCGCTCACGGTGGCCGCGTTGGCATTGCTCCTGCTCGTGATCTCTGTACGCTCCGGACTGTCGCCCGCCGCCGCGCTGCTCCTCTCCATGCTCTGCGTCGCCGGCGCCAGATCGCGGTTTTTTCTCCGCCCGGAATTCGTGACCCTGCTGGTCGTGCCGGCGATCGTCTGGCTCTTTCTGAGCCGCGGCAGGCGGCGGACACCCATCTGGCTGATTCCGCTCGCCGGGCTGACGGTCCTCGGTGCCAACGCCCACGGTGGAGTGTTGGCGGTGCCGATCTTGCTGGCGGGGATCTTCGCCGCCGAGACGGCGCAGATGGCCTTCGTTCGAAAATGGAATTGGCAGAAGTTCAATAGCGGCATCGCCGGCCTCATCACCGCGGTCCTCGCGCTGCTCGTCAACCCCTACGGTTGGCGCCTCTTTGCCGTACCCGTCCGGCTCGCTCACCTCGTCGACCAGCCCTACATCCCCAACCCCGAGTGGATCTCTCCGGGCTTTGCCCAGGCACCTTTCCTCTACCTCGCGATCGCTGCTGCAACGGTGCTCCTGGCCCTTCGCGAGCGACGGGCCGATCGCTGGATTCTGTTCATCATGGCCGCCGCCCTCGCCCTGCGCCACATTCGAAACGTCGGGTTGTTCTTCGTACTCCTGCCCGCGGTCGTTGCCCCGGCACTTGCCTCCTGGCGGGCGTTGACAGCGTCCGGCGCTGATCAAGATCGTTCTCAGCCACGGGCGAACCTGTTGGCGACGGTTGCTGCGATCATTCTCGCCGTGTCGATCGCAGCCGCGCCCTGGCCGCGCTTCGGTTTCGGCTTTGCCGAGGAGTACTACCCGACACGAGCATGTTCATTCCTTGATGCCGAGGGGCTTCCCGGCAAGCGGCTCTATAACGACGTTCGCTTCGGCGGATATCTCATCGAAAGGTACTTTCCCCCTCGCCAGGTGTTCCAGGACGACCGCAACGAGATCCACGAAAACCTCTTGCGCGAGATTTGGGAGATCTTCGAAACCAGCGACGTAGCCGACTGGTCCGCCCTCCTCACCCACTGGAACATCGATACCGCCCTGGTGCGCTACCACCCACCGATCCGGGTGACCAACCCCGACGGGGACGATCTTGGAGAACGCGGGTTCTCCGCCCTCTGGTTCCCCAGCCGCACCTGGGCGCTGATCTACTGGGATGAGATCGCGATGGTGCTGGTCCGCCGGGAAACGGCCCCCGAGGAACTCCTCGAACTGCATGAGTACCGTGTGATCCGGCCCGATGATCTCGAGCACCTGCGGCAGATTCTAACCAAGGATAAGTCCCTCCGTCTCGAGGTTGCTGACGAGTTGGTACGGGCCCTCGATCAGGCCCCAGCCGGGTGGAGAGCGCACGAGATCGC